>JAIBAC010000315.1 GCA_019695375.1 Acidimicrobiia bacterium | reverse complement strand
CCAGGTGATGCGGTCGATCGCGGTGTAGGCACGATCGCGGGCGGTCTCGAGGTCGGTTCCGACGCCGGTGACGGCGAGGACGCGCCCGCCCGCCGTCACGATGTCGCCGCCGGCGGCCGCCGTGCCGGCATGGAACACGAGGGCACCGTCGGAAGCCGCGGCCTCGTCGAGACCCGAGATCACGTCACCCTTGCGCGGCGTGCCCGGGTAGCCGTCGGCTGCCGCCACGACCGTGAGCGCTGCGGCGGGGTTGACGGCGACCATGTCCGGCGCCAGGGCGCCGTGGGCACACGCCGCCAGGGCCTCGCCGAGATCGCCGTCGAGACGTGGGATCACGGCCTGCGCCTCGGGGTCGCCGAAGCGGCAGTTGTACTCGATCACCTTCGGTCCGTCACCGGTGAGCATGAGGCCGCAGTAGAGGACACCCTTGTAGGTGACGCCGTCCTTGGCGAGCGACCACACGGTCGGCTCGATGATCGTGTCCATGATCGTGCCGACGAGATCAGCGTCGACACCGGGCACCGGCGAGTACGCGCCCATCCCGCCCGTGTTGGGCCCCGTGTCGCCCTCGCCGATGCGCTTGTGGTCCTGCGCGGCAGGCAGCGGAACTAGCGTGCGCCCGTCGGAGAGCACGAGCAGGGACAGCTCGGGTCCCTCGAGGCGCTCCTCGATGACGACCTTCGCCCCGGCGTCGCCGAAGCGTCCGTCGAAGCACGCGCGGACCGCGGTCTCGGCCTCGTCCCGGCTCGCCGCCACGACGACCCCCTTGCCCGCGGCGAGCCCGTCGGCCTTGACGACACACGGCGCACCCGTCGTGGACAGCGCCGCGAGAGCGTCGTCGAGGCGGTCCGCGCTGATCCAGCGGGCGGTGGGCACCGAGCCACGCTCGAGGACCTCTTTGCAGTAGGTCTTCGACGCCTCGATGCGCGCCGCGGCTGCGCTCGGGCCGAAGGCGGCCACGCCCGCGGCTGACAGGTGGTCGACGAGGCCTGCGCTCAAGGGCGCCTCCGGGCCCACGACGACGAGGTCGACGTCGAGCTCGGACGCCGCACGTGCGATCGCGTCGAGGTCGTCGACCGACCCCGGCACCAGCACGCCCGTGGCAGCCATCCCCGGGTTCCCGGGAAGCGACGCGATCTCGTGTCCCGCCCGGCCGCAGCCCCATGCGAGAGCGTGCTCGCGTCCGCCCGAACCCACGACGAGGATCCTCATGGCTGGCGTCCCCCCTTCAGCGGAACAGCGTCTGGCTGCGGTCGGCGCCGACGGAGACGATCCCCACCTCGACGCCGGTGCGGTCCTCGACGAACTCGACGTAGCTGCGCGCGGCGGCGGGGAGGTCGTCGAAGGAACGCGCGGCGCTGATGTCGGTGCCCCACCCCGCGAGCTCCTCGTAGATCGGCGTGACGTGGTGGAACTCGCTCTGGTTGAACGGGACCTCGGTGAGGGTGGTCCCGTCGAGGTCGTAGCCGACGCAGACCTTGACCGTCTCGAACGCCCCGAGCACGTCGAGCTTGGTGAGGGCTATCGAGGTCAGGGAGTTCACACGCGCGGCGTAGCGCACGAGCACCGAGTCGAACCAGCCGCAGCGCCGCTTGCGTCCTGTGACCGTTCCGAACTCGGCACCCACCCGCCCCAAGGTCTCGCCGTCTTCGTCGAAGAGCTCGGTGGGGAACGGCCCGGCGCCGACGCGGGTGGTGTAGGCCTTGGTGATGCCGATGATGCGCCCGAGCGCGAGCGGCCCGATCCCGGCACCCGTGCACATCCCGGACGCGACGGGGTTGGAGGACGTCACATAGGGGTACGTGCCGTGGTCGAGGTCGAGAAAGGTCCCCTGGGCCCCCTCGAGGAGGACTCCCTTGCCATCGCGCAGCGCCTCGTCGACGACCAGCGAGGTGTCGGCGAGCAGGGGCTCCAGCCTCGCGGCGTACCCGAGGTACTCCTCGACGACGGCGGCCGGTTCGATCCCCAGGCGGCTGTAGACCTTTGCGAGGAGCTGGTTCTTGTCCCAGAGCGCGATCTCGACCTTCTGCTCGAAGATCTTGCGGTCGAACAGGTCCTGGATCCTGATGCCTGTGCGGCTCACCTTGTCCGCGTAGCAGGGCCCGATGCCCTTCTTGGTCGTGCCGAGCTGGTTGCGGCCCAGGAAGCGCTCGGTGACCTTGTCGATCTCGAGGTGGTAGGGCATCACGAGGTGGGCGTTGCCGGAGATCCGCAGCCGCGAGGTGTCGACACCGCGGCTCTCGAGGCCGTCGAGCTCCTCGAGCAGGACGCGGGGGTTGACCACGACGCCGTTGCCGACGACCGGCAGGGCATGGGGGTAGAGGATGCCCGAGGGCACGATGCGCAGCTTGTACGTCTCGCCGCCGACCACGAGCGTGTGGCCCGCGTTGTCGCCGCCCGTGCAGCGCACGACGACGTCCATCTCCTCGCAGAGGAGGTCGGTGATCTTGCCCTTGCCCTCGTCACCCCACTGGGTGCCGATGAGCGCCACTCCAGGCACGCGTCAACTCCCGTCTCGTGACGGCGATCCGGTGGCCGCTGCCCGGCCCCGGTGTGCCGTCAGGACCTCTCGAGGCGGAAGTGGATCCGCACGTGCGTGTGGTACTCCAGGATGCCGTCGGCGCCGATCCTCGCGGTCTGTTCGAGCACGTCGAGGGTCTCGATGCCGCGGATCGTCTTGGTGGCCTCTGCGAGCGCCTGGCGCGCGGCGTCTTCCCATGACTCGCTGGACGTGCCGACCAGGTCGATCGTCTTGATCACTCCCACGCTGAAGCCTCCATCGGGACCGCTCCGCACTCTAGACGGCGCCTCGGCGCACAGGTCCGGACGTCAGGCCTGTGGGGGCGGCTGCCAGTCGTATCCCGGCGGAGCCGGGTACGGCATGCCCTGTTGGGGTGCGGCAGGTGCGGCAGGT
>JAIBAC010000059.1 GCA_019695375.1 Acidimicrobiia bacterium | reverse complement strand
CGGCGCCGGCGAGCGCGCACGGCGGGGCGCCTGGCCGCGACCCGCCGCTCGCGAGGTCGCGGCGGTGTGCGAGCATGCGCAGCGGCCTGCGTGGCGCGACACCGAGGTCGACCTTGCCGACCGCGTCCCAGCCCATGCGCAGGTAGCCGGGGCCGCTCGCGTCGTTAGGGGTGTTGAAGACGAGGTCGACCTCCCCGGCGAGCTCCTCGAGGGACTGCGTCGTGAGGCGGCGGAAGATGCCGCGGCCCTGGTGGTCGGGATGGGTGGCGGTGTCGACGGCACGCACCGCGCGCAGGACCGTGCCGTCGGGGCCGGCGAGCTCCCAGCGCAGCCAGGTGCGCAGCCCCACGATCGCGCCGGTGTCGGCGTCGACCGCGACCCAGGCAGGCGAAGGACCGAAGGGGTTCGCGTCGTGCTTCCACGCGAAGAACTCGGCGGTGCGCTCCCCCGTCGGCCCACCCGCGAGGCAGATGCGCAAAAGGTCGAGGACCGCGGGCGTGTCCGCCGGCGTCGCACGCCGCACGTCCACCTCGGCCTTCGTCTCGTTCCCCACGGTCATTCGGCCCCCTTGGCGGTGCGGCCCAGCCCGCGCCGCACCCACGCGGCACGGCTGCCGCTGCGGCTCTCGACGAACTCACGGCTCGGGAACAGCGACGCCCACAGGAACGCCACCTTGTGGCGGACGCCGGGGATCACGCGCAGCGACGCCAGTGACTTCGCCGTGTGGCTGCGCCGTTCCCCCACGTAGGTGTCGAGGAGCCTCTGGTCGCGCGGTGTCGGCTCATAGTGCATCGCCCACGCCGACACGCGTGTGACATCGGCGAGACGCAGCGCCTCCCAGCTGAGCCGCACCGCCCGCGCGACCACGCACTCGGCACCCCACTCCGCCGCCACGTCGAGGACGCGCACCTCGTCTACATCGTTGAGCAGCAGGAGCTGCGCGACGTCGCGCAGGGCGAGCGTGCGCGGCGGGAGGTCACCGAGCGCCGCGTGGAAGCACGCGTGCAGGAACATCATGTCGGGCTCGAGCGCCTGCAAAGCGGTGCCGGCGAGCTCGAACTTCACCGGGTTGGCGAACACGGTGGCAGCGTCGACGCCGAGGCCGAAGGGGCCGAGCGAGAACGTGCGGTGCAGGTCGAGCTCGATTCCCTCGTCGTCGCGCAGTGTGGCGCCCTTGCCGAAGCGCCTGTCGTAGCCGGCGTGGATCTCGGGCCAGAGGCGCAGGTAGCCGCGCTGCTCGAGGAGCTGCACGGTGTCGGCGAAGCGGTCGGCTGGTATGAGCAGGTCGACGTCACCGAACGACCGCAGCGCCGGGTCGGGGTAGACGAGCGCCGCGTAGGCGGAGCCCTTGAGCACGCGGTGGTCGATGCCGGCGTCGACGAGAGCAGTGCTGACCGCCACGAGGCGCTGTTCGAGGCGCAGCGCGACGAGCATCGACGTCTCGTGGGCCTCCTGCGCCTCGTCGCGCTGGTGCGGCGTCGCGGCGAAGCGCTCCGACTCGATCGCGTCGAGGAGCAGGCCCGGGTAGCGCTGGTAGGTGACGGTGTTGAGCACCGCCCGCCAGGCGTCGTCGGCGAGGGGCTCACGCGGCGGGTCCCACAGCGAGCCTGCGAGGCCGTGCGCGGCGACAGCTGCGGCTACTTCGCCGGGCGACACGTGACGACTCCGAGACGGATGAGCTCGTCGAGGAGCTTGGCGACGGTCTCCTCGGCCTGCAGGATGGGGATCTCGAGCGCCGCCGACACGTCCTCGGCGAGCTCGTCGGTGGGTACGGGTGTCTCGAGGACGTTCCAGATCGCCGCCGGGAGTCCTTCGAGCACGGCCGGGTCGCCGCCGTCGAGGGCGAGCACCATGACCTTCCCCGACGAGCGGCGCGACAGCACGCGGCTGCCCCGTTGCGCGATCACGAGCCGTGGCCGGGCACCTGAGCCGGCACCCCGGCATGGTCATGGGAGCCGGACGGGTACGGGTCCGGGCCCACCGGAGCAGCCGGTGCGGCAGGGGCGTCGGCATGGGCTCCCGGCGCGGCTTCGGTGGACCTGGTCCTGTTCTGCATCTTGCGGAACGTGCGCGCATCACCGCCGCCCGAGCCGAGCAGGGCGATCCCGAGCACCGGAGGTGAGAGCCTGTCGAAGAGCTCACGGGTCTGTTCGGCCGCCGGTGTGGTCGACACCCCGAGCGCGACCGCTAGGAGGACACCGTCGACGGCGGAGAGGAGCTCACGGCTGTCGTTGGCGACGAGGAGTGCCGTCGAGTCGACGATCACGACGTCGACGATCGTGCGCGCCTCCTCGATCACCTCGCGCACACCGCGCAGCAACAGCGCAGGGCGCTCGCGCATCGTGCCCGCCGGCAGGAGGAACAGGTAGGGGTTGTCGGTCGCCCGGCACGTGGCAGCGATCGCGTGGGCGTCGGCCTGGTTGCCTGCGGCGAGGTCCGAGATCCCGGGAGCCGAGCCCATCCCGAAGTAGTCGCTCACGTCCGGCTTGCGCAGGTCTGCGTCGACGAGGAGGACCCGCATCTGCTGCTCGGTGAAGACCATCGCGAGGTTGAGCGCCGTGTTGGTCTTGCCCTCACCCGGCAACGACGACGTGACGAGCACCGAGCGTCCCTGCGGCCGCTGCTTGCGGACCTCGACCATGTCGGGCACGTTCGCATCGGTCGCCGACGTGAGATGGCCGTTCTCGAGGCGCACCTGGCGTTTGGCGCCAATCGCTGACGCCAGCAGAGCGGTGCGCAACATCCGCATCGCCTCGGCTGGTGCCGACTGCGGCTCCATCACCGTGACGCCGTGGCCGCGGGTCGGCACCTCGGCGAGGATCGTCTCGTCGTAGGCGTCCTCGACGTCCTCACGCGTGTGGAGTCGCTTGTCGAGGCGATCGAGGATGATGGCACCTGCGATTCCGAGCACGAGCGCCATGAACGTGATCCCCGCGAGCCAGATCGGGCGGCCGATCTTGCCTGTGGGTGACATCTTCGGCGTGTCCGGCGGGATCGCCTGAGCGACGGCGGGCTCGACCGTGAGCAGGCCGGGCGCCGCGGCCGCGCCTGCCTGACCGTTGAGCTGCTGTTCCAGTGATGCCACCTGCTGCACCAGCGAATCGCGTCTCGCCGTGAGCGTCTGGCGGAACGGCACCTCTGGTGCGGCGAGCTGGGTGTTGAGCTGCTCGATCAGGTTGCGCATGTCCTGGACCTGGGTGCGCATCGCGTCGGCTTGCACCGTGGAGACGTAGGTGAGCGTCTCGCTCGCCCACGCGTCGGCGAGCTGCTGAGCGATCTCGGGGGTGCTCTGCGTGGTGGTGAACGAGATCGCTCCCACCTGGGGGTCGATGTTGATCTCGATCTCGCTCGCGAGCAGCGACGGGTCCTCGCCGTAACCGATCCGCTCGGCGACGCGGCGCGGCACCTCACCGAGGAGGGCCAGGAACTTGACGCGGTCGAGGGACAGCTTGGAGCTGTCGCCGAGCTGGAGCATCGTGTTGGTCGCCTTGTAGCTCGGCGGACCAGAGACGGTCACGCGCGGTGCAGCTTTCGGCGCCAGGAACCACGCGGCGGCGAAGCCGATGACGGTGACCGCGACCACGAACTTCCAGCGCCGGCGCACGATCGCGACATACGCGGCTACGTCGAAGGTGGGCTTCTGGGTTTCGGCTGCTTGTGGCTGAGCCGATGTCACCTGATCATCTCGTTGTCCGTCGCCACGTCCTCGGGAACGTCGCTGACGACGGAGATGGTAGGCGTGTCCGACGACACGAACTCCATGAGGCATGTGGCTGCACGCAATGGGGCGCGTTCGCCGGACAGCACGTCGAGGTGGTCGATGACGTTGTCGACCAGCTCCGCCGAGGGCAGCGGTCCGCTCACACGAAAGATCTTCGGGTGGGTGGTCGCCTCCTCCTTCTCGGCGGGCGCGTGCAGCTCCTCCTGGAGACGTTCGCCGGGACGCACACCGACGACGTGGATCGGGATGTCGCGGCCGACGACGCGCTTGGACAGGCGGATCATGCGCTTCGCGACGTCGATGATGCGGACCGGTGTGCCCATGTCGAGCATGAAGATCTCCCCACCCGACGACAGCGACGACGCTTGCAGCACCAGCTGCACCGCCTCGGGGATCGTCATGAAGTAGCGCTCCATGCGGGCGTCGGTGACCGTGACCGGACCGCCGTCGGCGATCTGGCGTGCGAACGTGGGGATCACGCTGCCGCGGCTGCCGAGCACGTTGCCGAAGCGCACGGCGCAGAAGCGGGTGCCGTCGTTGTCACGCGAAACCGCCAGCATCTCGCCGAGGCGCTTGGTGGCGCCCATGACGCTGATGGGTCGCACCGCCTTGTCGGTGGAGATGAACACGAACTCGGCGACGCCGGTGGCGATCGCGGCGTCGACGACGTTGCGGGTGCCGAACACGTTGGTGCGCAGCGCCTCAACGGGATAGCTCTCGAGCAGCGGCACGTGCTTGAGCGCCCCGGCGTGGAAGACGACGTCGGGCTGGTGGCGCTCGAACGCCTCGGCGACGGCGTCGCGGTCGCGCAGATCGGTGAGCATCGGCACGAGCGTGACCTCGGCTTCACTCATCGAGGTGACGGCGTCGTGCAGGAGCGTCTCGTCGCGGTCCAACAGGATGATGCGCTCGGGGTCGTGGGTCGCGAGCTGGCGGCAGATCTCGCTGCCGATCGAGCCGCCCGCACCTGTGACGAGGACTCGCCGGCCACGGATGGCGTCGCGCACTCCGCTCATGTCGGTCTGCACCGGCGGACGGTCCAACAGGTCGTCCATCGTGATGTCGCGCACGTCACCGATCTGGGCGCTACCGGACATGATCTCCCTGAGCGTGGGGACGATCTTGAGTGCGATGCCTGCGTCTTCAGCGAAAGCGAGGCAGTCCTCGAGGCGGGTCGTGTCGGCGATCGCGAAGACCGCGATGGCTGCGTGAGTGCGCGCTGCGACCGCGACGAGTTCGTCGATGCGGCCCATCACCTCTACGTTGGCGAGGCGGCGACCCTGCTTGGCGCGGTCGTCGTCGAGGATCGCGACCGGTTTCAGGCCGCACTCGGTGTCGCGCAGCATGGAGCGCACGACGCCTTCTCCGGCCTCGCCGGCGCCGATGACGATTGCGCGTGTCACCTCGGTGCTGCGGCCCGAACGCCGGAACCCGAACAGGCGCGACTGGAAGCGCACCGTCAACGACAGCGCCGTCTGTAGCCCGGCGCCGAGCAGGATCGACGCCTTGGGCACGAACGACCAGAACGCGAGCGTGTAGGCGAGCACGAGTGCGGCACCGACGGCGCCGGCGACGACGATGCGGCGCGCCTCCTCGAAACCGGGATGGCGCCACATCTGGCGGTAGAGGCCGAGTGCGAGGTTGACGGCGAGCTGTGCCGCGACAGCGACCAGGAGCAGCTCACCCGGAGAGTCCGGCACCGTGCGCGCGAGGCTCCCTCGTGCCGTCGACAGGGCGAGCAGGGCGAGGGCGTACGCACCGGCGACCGCTGCACAGTCGATCGCGACGAGGGGCAGGTCGGAACGGATGCGCGCGGAGCGGATCGCGACGGACGAGAAGAAGCCGCGCAGGCGGGTGTCGGTGCGGGCATGGGAGCGGGTCACTCGGTGAGACGTCACAACGGGTTGCCTCCCCCGCCGCCGTGGCCACCGTCATCGTCGTCGTCATCATCATCGTGACCGCCGCCACCGTGTCCACCGCCACCGCCGCCGCCACCACCGCCACCGTGACCACCGCCGCCACCGCCGTGGCCGCCGCCGCCGTTGCCCCCGCCACCGCCGCCGTTGCTGCAGTCGACGCAGTCGGTCTGGGACTGGTCACCGGTGTAGTTGCTGGCGCCGTTGCCGGTACCGCCGGGTAGGAGCTTGGATCGCAGGTTCCACGGTGTGCCGGCCTGCTGGGTGCCGTCGCGGGCGACGACGCCGAACTGGTCGGGGTTGCCGGGGTAGGACGAGTAGACAGCCGCACCCCAGTGCCAGCAGACCTGGGACACCTCGGGCGGCAGCGTGAACGTGCCGTTCCACGTGACCGGGTTGGCCCCGACGGGGAAGCCCGCGGCGGGCACGGCCCACATGAGGCCGCCGAGGAACACCTCCGTCGGCCCTGTCGAGAGCGGCACCTGGGTGACCCAGCGGTTGAACATCTCGTCGAAGAACGTCGACGGTGCGTTGACGAATGGCGAGAACCGTACGAGCGAGTTCGGCACGTTGATCACGTACGTGGTGCCGTTCGCGTCGAACGTGATCTTCTGCGACCGGAACAGGATCTCGACCACGGAGGTCACACCGGCGGCGAGAGTCACCGACATCGACGCGTTGAACCAGATCCCGACCCCGGGGCCGCACTGGTGGGAGCGGCGGTCGTCGCAGCTCGGGATGCCGGCGCGGCCGTTGTTGAAGCAGGAGAGGCTGTTCGCGAGGCACTGCGCCTTCTGCTGGAGGGTCCGGCTCCGCGCCACTTGCGCCGGCGTGTAGCACTGGAAGAACGACAGCGCCATGTTGTAGGCCCACTGCACGCCACACGGCATCGTGGCGCCCGCCGCGACGTTCAGCTTCGCCGCTATGAACTCCCCGGCGAGCAGGTAGTAGGCGTTCGACCTGGGGTCGGTCGTGATCGCCTGGTAGTAAGTCTTGCCGCTGCGGAAGAACGGGGTGTCCTCCCCCACGATCTCCCACGCGGGGTCGTAAGGGCCGGGGCCGTGGGATGAGTGGGTCTTCCAGTAGTCGCGGGTCCGGACGCAGTTCCTGCGACCGGGGTTCTGGTTGTTGAACCAGAAGTCGATGCTCGAGCCGACCTGGCAGCCGCCCGGCCCGGGGGTGCCGGACTGGGGCAGCGTCGTCGTCGAGCTCGTGTGGATGTGGGGCAGCACCCACGCCCCGCCCGCCACGCCGGCGAAGCCCCGCAACGCGTCCCTCCTCGAGAGCCTGTCCATCAGGTTCCCACGGCTTTCGTCCCCCCAGTCCCGGTCATGTGTCGGCGCAGCCACACAGCTTGAAATACAGCTCGAAGCAGTCCTCGATGTTGGATGGCACCCCGCCGCTGTAGGTGAACGTGGCAGTGCGCTTGCACGGTGTACCGGTCAACGTCGCCTGCGTGCAGGCCGGCGAGGCGCAGTCGAGGTAGATCCACGCGTCGGAGAACTCCCAGCCGCACTGGCTCGAGTCGAGCTTGTCGAGGGTGACCACGACCGTCGTCGACGTGGTCGAGATCGTGAACCCGTAACCGGAGGGAAGACCGCAGTTGAGCACGCCGCCGCAGTCCGACGGCAGAGTGCCGCCGTTGCAGGAACCGCCGCCCCAGGTGCCGGGACAGGAGCTGTCGAGGGTGTACACGCCACAGAAGCACAGCGGTGTGCCGCTACACGCCGCCGCGCCGAGGGCGCGGGTGGCGAGCTGCGGTGCAGCCCACAACGCCGTCGCAGTGCCGCCCACAACCGCGCCGCGGCGCAGGATGGCACGGCGGCTCAGCCGCCGGGCGTCATCGGTCTCGGCCACGTCGTGTTCCTCCCAGCGGGTCATGTGAGAACCCCCTGCCCCTTCGCGGGCCCTGACAGGCCCGTCTCCTCGTCACGGTTTGTGTCGATGTGTCGCGTTTCCTGTCTTGCAGCGCATTCGTCCCACTTATCGGGATCAACTCGAGTAGAAGCTCGTCGTGGACACGTTGAACACCGGGTACACCCAGTACGTCGTGCCCGACGGTGGGCCGGAGCCGTCCTTGACCTGGATGTTGCCGCTGAAGCTGCTCGCGAAGAGCGGCAAGATGTTGAACTTGACGGTCTTGGACCCGTTCAGGGCGAGCACGTCGGCGGTCACGGCACGGATCTTCGGTGCCGTCGCGTTGGCACCGGCGAAGTTGTAACAGACCCCGCCCGGCGACGGCGTGGCCGGGTCGCACTGGCTGCTGTTGACCGCGTTCACGACGAAGTCGTCGTCGAGAGTGCCGGCGGCGTAGGTCGCGGTGTCCTCGAACAGGACCGTGCCGCCCGGAGGTGCTCCGCTCTTGATCTGCACCATGAGGCGGTCCGACTCGGACCCGCTCGGGAAGCTGGTCATCTCGAAGTGGACCGTGAACGTCTCGACAGCGCCGCCGCCGGCGGGGACGATCTGGGCACGCATGTTGCCCTGGACGCCGTGGCCGGTGATGCGGTTCACGGAGAGGCTGTTGTTGCCGGAGCCGAGGTCCTCGGTCACCGACGTCGCGAACGACGTCGACGTCGTGCCGACCGCCTGAGGCCGCGGCTGCACCGTGACCGTGAGCGTCGGCAGCGCCGCCACGCCGTCACCGGCGCTGCGGGTGCAGCTGATCGGCCCTGCGTCGGGGCTGCCCGAGTGGTCCGGGCACGTCCATCCGGTGCCCGACGCGGTCTTGTAGTAGATGCCGGTCGGCATCGTGATCGTGAGCGTCGAACCGGTCGCGGTCGCCTTGCCGCCGCTGTTCGAGGCGTTCACGGTGAACGTGTTGTCGATGCCGACACGGAAGTTGTTCGGGCTCGTCGCCGACGTGACCGTGAGGTCGGCCCACTTGTCGATACGCGTCGCGGTCGCCAGCGTCGGGCCGACGTTGCGGCTGTCGTTGTCGAAGGTGTGGGTCTCGCCGGTGTCGGTGCCGACGGTGGCGGTGAACCCCTGCCAGCCGCCTGGCCCACCGGAGCCGAACGGCACGTTCGCGGGGATCACGCTGATCGTCTTGGCCTGCGTACCGCCGTTCGCCGCGATCGACGTGAGCGTGCACGTCACCGTGACCGGCCCACCCGAGCCCGTGCAACCAGCACTGGAACCGCTTGCGTCGAACGCCATCCCCGCCGCGAGCGGGATCGTGACCGTCGGCGTCGCCGTCGAAGCGGTCCCGCCGTTGTTGGTGACCGTGACCGTGAACGACGAAGCCTGCCCCGCCGTCATAGAGGCGGGCACACCGGAAACGCTGACGGCGAGGTCGGGGACCGCCATCGCGATGTTGGCGTTGGACGCGCCGGTCATGCCCGCGTCACCGGCGTTGCCGGCGTTGCCGGTCGCCGACGCGGTTCCCGCGGAGGCCTGGCCGCTCGGGTTGCAGCCGCCGCTGCCACTGACGCGGCCCCTGCCTCCGGGACCCGGGGTTCCCTGGATCCCGCCGCTGCCCGCTGCGCCGCCGCTGCCACCGCTGCCCTGGGTGGGTGTGAATCCGAGGCGGACCTTGGCGCCGCCGCCGTACACGCCGTAGGCCGGTCCGCCGGCACCACCACCGGAACCGCCGCCGCCGTATCCGGCCGCGCCGCCGCCACCACCACCACCGCCACCGCCGTTTTGGCCGGAATCGCAGGTTCCGCCCTCGCCGCCGTGGCCGCCGAATCCTCCGGTGCCGCCACGAGCACCCGCGCCCCCGGCACCACCTGTACCACCGGACGACGACGAGGTCGAATCAGCCACCAGCGTCGAACCCGCAGCCCAGATGCCGAAGCTGCCGCCACCTGCCCAGCCTTGTCCGGCGCCGGCGCCGCCGCCGCCACCGCCGCCGCCGCCACCACCACCACCACCGGAGTCATCAATGGCATATGACGAGCCGCCGCCACCGCCACCACCACCACCGGCGTGACCAGTGCCGCCAGGTCCACCACCGGCTCCGTTGGAAGCAGCAGTGTCGTAGGTCATCGAGGACTGGGTGTTCTGGCCGGTGTTGGCACCCTTCGCGCCGCCAGTCCCAGTGGTCGAACCGGAGAGTGCACCTGTGCCACCCGTACCGCCCGCGCCGGCGTCAGACGAATCGAAATCGCCCCTCCCGCCGCCGCCGCCGCCGCCGCCGCCGCCGCCGGAACCGGAAACGACTCCGTTCGACCCGGCAGCGCCGGTGTTGTCGCCATAGGCACCAAGACCCCCGGCTCCGCCCGTGCGGGCTGTGCCGGCTGTGGTCTCGCCGGTCATCGCGGCCGGACCGGCACCCCCGGCACCACCGACTCTCTGGGGACCGATTCCGTCGCCGTTGCCGTAAGCCGAGCCACCGCCGACAGCGCCATCACCGTCGCCGCGTGAGAGCACGAGCGAGGTGTTCACGCTGTTCGGGTTGCCCGCGTAGTCGCCCTCGGGCAGCCGCAACGCAGATGCGGGGATGACCTGCTTGGACTGGCCTGTGTAGGACCAGCTAACCGTGGTCTGGTCGCCGCCGCCACGGTCGTAGGACTCGGCGAGGATCGGCACCGGCACGTTCGCCGTGACGCTGCGCGTGCAACTGCCACTCGTCGTGTTGTCGACCCAGTCCTCGAAGCAGGACGTGCCGCCCACGAACAGCCGGCTGCCGTCGTCGGCGTCCATGTAGAAGGTGTAGGTCCCGGTCGTGGGCGGGATCGCGTAGCCCACGTACCGCAGCGCCGTCCAGGTGCCGAGGTTGTCGCCGGAGGGCTCGTTGATCTGGGTCTCCACGCTCGTGGACGAGTAAGTGTTGAACAGCGCCGTCCACGTGTCGGGCTGGTTGTAGCGGTAGCGGCGGATGCCCTGCGCGCCGGTGACGGCGCCGATGCCGGCCATGCCGTCGCGGCCTGCGCCCGCGGATGCGGTCACCTGCTGGGCGTCGACGACGGCGCCGTTGACGACGCGCAGGCCGTAGGTCGAGTCGCCCTCGGGCATGCGGTACGACGTGGCCGGGACTGTGATGCGGGACTGGCCTGAGTACGCCCAGTCGAGGCGGGCCGTGCCGCTCGCAGCGTTGTTCATGTACTCGTACTGGAACGGTACGAGTGTTCCCGCGGTCAGGGTTACGGTGCACGAGTAGTCGGTTGCGCCCTGGCCGATCCACGAGTTCACGCACAGGGTGTTGTTGACCCACAGACGTGTGCCGTCGTCGGTGTTCGCTGTGAGGGTGACGGCGCTGCTCGAGGGCCACACCAGGTATCCGGCCCAGCGCACGCTCTCGATCGTCGACGTCGAGTAGTTGATCGTGGTCGCCACCGACGCCGTCGGCGTCCCGGTCAGCTCGGTCGAGCTGGACCCGTAGGTGTACTGGCGGATCCCCTGGGTCGACGGCGACGACGCCTGGCTGCCGGTCACCGTGATCAACTGCAACACGACACCGGTCGCGGTATCGACGCTGAGGCCGGTGCCGGTGCCAGTGAACGTGACCGTGTTCGAGCCGGTCGTGCGGGTGGTGTGGGTGTTGTTGTAGCCACCCGCGAGGACGAGGCCCGTGCACGTCGACGGGATCGAGATACCGGTGTAGGTCTTCGGGCCAGCGAGGAGGATCTGACGCTTGGCGTTACCGGTCCTGGACCCGTCGGCGCAGATCGTGTTGATGTCGGACTGCAGGCCCGAGTCGGTCTGCGACGTGGTCTCCTTGATCGCGGTCGTGCCGTTGCCGTCGATGCCATCGCAGTCTGTGTCGGTGAAGCTCAAGTCGGGGATGTCGTAGCTGTTCGCGTCGTTGGGGTGGATCAACGGGTTGTTGTCGTTGCAGTCGGTGACCGTGTCGTAGCCGTCGTTGTCGTCGTCGCTGGCCGCCCGCGCCGGGTTCGGCAGCACCGCCACCACGAGCCCCGCGAGCAGGCTGAGAACCCCCAGGATCGCCAGGTTGCGGAAACCACCCCGTGTGTTGCGGCCTCCGGTGGTGGTCGTCTTCCTCGCTGATCCCTTGTGCTGGTTCACGATCGTTCCCTCGTCATCCGGCGTCCACGATGATCCAATGCATGCGATAGGTGATCCACGGCGTCTTGTTCGTCGAGAACCACGAGCTCGTGGCCTCGACGAGGCCCGGCTCGGGCGAGGTGAGCTTGGCCAGGACCAGGGTCGGGTACACACGTCCGGTGCCCGGGTCGGTCACGGTCACGTTGCCGATGTTGAGCAGCACCTGGCCGAAGAAGCGCCACGACGAGACGTTGGCGGCCACAGTCACGCCGCCGGACAGGGTGGCGCTGCCGGTGATCGCGGCGACACCGCCGGGCGTGGTCGTGACCGTGAAGTCGCCCGGCCCTGACGCGGCGAGTGGCGCCATACCCGCCCCGGTGATCTCGACGAGGACGCCGTCCTCGGCCGGCCCCGACGGGGTGTTCACGCCGATCTCGCGGTCGGTAGCGGCCACGGCGCCGTCGTCGTCGGTCACGCCAAGCGTGGCACGGAACCCGCCCGCGTTCTCGTAGCGGTGCGTCACGACGGGGCCGACGTTCGACGTAGTGCCATCGCCGAAGTCCCAGTACCAGGTGGCGATCGTGCCGTCGGGGTCGAAGCTCGCCGACGCGTCGAAGGTGACGTCGAGCGGTGCGTCTCCGGTGTCGGGCGAAGCCGTGAACGACGCGACCGGCGCCAGGTTCTCCGGCGGCTGCGGCGACACGTCCACGGTGAACGTCGCCGTGTCGTCGAGGCCGTCGTCGTCGGTGACAGTGAGGGTGACCGTGTAGGTCCCGGCGGTCGTGTAGGTGTGCGACCCGGTCGACCCCGTCGCGGTGGCGCCGTCGCCGAAGTCCCAGTCGTAGTTCACGATCGTGCCGTCGGCATCGGTGGACGCTGAGGCGTCGACGTCGACAGTGAGCGGCACCTGCCCCGACACGGGCGCCACCGTTGCCGTCGCCACCGGCGCCTGCGGCCCGGCGACCTCGACCACCGCGGTGTCGGTGGCCGATGCGCCGAGGGGGTCCTGCACCGTCAGCGACGCCGTGTACGAGCCGGGTGCCGTGTAGGTGTGCGCTAGCGTCGCCGACGGTCCCGATGCCGGCGACGACCCGTCGCCCGGATCGAAGGTGTAGGTGAGTGCGCCGTTCTCGGGATCCGACGACGCCGACCCGTCGAGCAGAACCGCGAGCGGCGCAGTCCCGGCAGCGGGGGTCGCGACGAGGGCTGCCGTGGGCGCCTGGTTCGGTGCCGTGACCACGACCCCCTGGGTCGTCGTGTCGCTCACGCCGCCCGGGTCGGTCACGGTCAGGGTGATCGTGTACGCCCCCGGGTCCGTGTACACGTGCGTCGGCGTCGCACCGACACCTATGCCGCCGTCGCCGAAGTCCCAGTCGTAGGTGAGCGGGGCGCTCTCGGGATCCGACGAGGCGCTCGCGTCCAGGTCGACTGTGAGCGGCAGCGTACCGCTCGTCGTGTAGGAGAACGCGGCGGTCGGTGTGCCGCTCGCGGCACCGCCGGCGGCCACGGAACGGACACGGCGCGTCGACGTGTCCGCCACGAGGAGGTCGCCGTTGGCCTTGCGTGCGATCGCGGTCGGGAACGTGAGCGCCGCCGCGGTCGCAGCGCCACCGTCGCCAGCGAACCCGGTGGCGCTGCTGCCGACGACGGTGGTGATCGTGCCGCCGGTATCGACACGGCGCACACGGCTGTTACCCGCGTCGGCGATGAGAACGGAGCCGTCGGCGTCGACGCGCAGGCCGCGGGGCGAGTACAGGTACGCGCTCGTGGCGGGACCGCCGTCGCCGACGTCGGCGGGATCGCCGGGCGGGACCGCGTTGCCCGCGAATGTGGTGATCGTGCCGCCGGTGTCGACGCGGCGCACGCGGTCGTTGGCGGAGTCCGCGATGTAGAACGAGCCGTCGGCGGCGACCGCGACTGCCACCGGCGAGGTCAGCTTCGCCGCAGTCGCGGCGCCGCCGTCGCCGGAGAAGCCCGACGTGCCCGAACCGGCGACGGTCGTGATCGTGCCGTCGGATGCGACGCGCCGCACGCGGTTGTTGGCGCTGTCGGCGATGTAGAGCCGCCCCGTGGCGTCGAACGCGAGGCCGTTTGGCCGGTTCAGCGTCGCCGACGTCGCGGGACCGCCGTCACCGCTGGAGCCACTCGTACCCGTGCCCGCCACGGTGCTGATCGTGCCGGTGGTGCTCACCTTGCGCACGCGGTTCGCCGTCGAGTCGGCGACGAAGACGTTGCCGGCCGCGTCGACTGCAACCGCGGCGGGCCGCTGCAGGTGCGCGGCCGACGCCGGGCCGCCGTCGCCGTCGTCACCGGCCTCGCCGGTGCCGGCGAACGCGGACACGACCCCGGCGGGCGAGATGCGCCGCAGCTGCGACGCCGTGAAGTCCGCCACGTAGACCGACCCGGCAGCGTCGACCGCGACGCTGCGCGGCGACGCGAACTGGGCGTTGCGGGCGAGGCCGCCGTTGCCCGACGCGCCGGCGCCGTTGCCGGCGACCGTCGACACAGTCGCCGCGATCTCGCGCACGCGGCTGTTGCCGGTGTCGGCGACGTAGACCGACCCGTTCAGCTCGGCGATCCCGCCGAGGCCGGAGAACGTTGCGGCCGCGGGGGGACCGCCGTCGCCGGAGTAGCCCGACACGCCCGTGCCCGCCACGACCGTGACCGCCGTGTCGGTGACAGACAGGACCCGCGAATTGTCGCGGTCGCTCACGTACACGCCTCCAGCGGCCGCCGCGAGCCCGGCGGGTGCCTCGAGGTCGGGCGCCGCCGCCACGGTCGTGATCATGCCGCCTGCGTCGACCTTGCGGACCGCGGCATTGGACTGGTCGGCGATGTAGACGCTGCCCTCGGAGACGGCGACCGCCACCGGGGTGTTCAACTGCGCGAGGTTCGCCGCCGCCCCGTCGCCCGAGTAGCCGGCGGTGCCGGTGCCCGCGAAGGTGGTGATGGTCCCGCCGGCCGACACGTGGCGCACGCGGTGGTTCATGCTGTCCGCCACGTAGAAGCCGCCGCTACCGTCGGCGACGACACCCTTGGGTGCCGACAGCTGTGCTGCCGTGGCTGTGCTGCCGTCGCCGGAGTAGCCAGCGGTGCCGGTGCCCGCCACTGTGGTGATCGTGCCGCCGGAGGAGACACGGCGGATCTTGTGCGCGCCGGAGTCGACGACGTAGAAGCCGCCGCTACCGTCGGGTGCGGCCGCCGCCGGAGAGCTGAAGCGGGCTGCGGTCGCGGCGCCGCCGTCGCCGTCGTCGCCCGACTCACCGCTGCCTGCCACGACGACCTGGGTGCCCGCGCCAGGGTCGACGCGGCGCACGACCCGGTAG
>JAIBAC010000314.1 GCA_019695375.1 Acidimicrobiia bacterium | reverse complement strand
TGGCGGTGCCGTCGAGCTTGGTCAGCACCACACCGGTGACTCCGGCCGCGTCGGCGAACTGGCGGGCCTGGGAGAGCCCGTTCTGGCCCGTCGTCGCATCGAGGACGAGGAGAACCTCGTCGGGCGTACCACCCGCGTTCTCGGCGACGCGTCGGATCTTCTTCAGCTCCTCCATCAGGTTGACCTTGGTGTGGAGGCGCCCGGCCGTGTCGACGAGGAGGAGGTCGAGGTCGCGGGCCCGCGTGAAGCTCACCGCGTCGAAGACGACCGCGCCGGGGTCGCTGCCCTCCTGACCCTTGACGAGCTCGGCGCCCGCACGCTCAGCCCACACGCCGAGCTGGTCGGCAGCAGCGGCCCGGAACGTGTCGGCGGCGGCGAGCACCACGGAGACGCCTTCGCGCGCCTGGAAGTTGGCGATCTTGCCGATCGTGGTCGTCTTGCCCGTCCCGTTGACACCGACGACGAGCCAGACGGTCGGGCCGTCGTCGCTGCGGCGCAGGTGACGGTCGCCGTGGGAGACGAGCGCGTCGACCATCTCGGTCTTGAGGGCGGCGAGGACACCGTCGGCGTCGTCGACCTTGGCGTCGGCGGCACGCCGGCGTGCGCGCTCGACGAGGTCGAGCGACAGGTCGGCACCGACGTCGGCGAGGATCAGGGCCTCCTCGAGCTCCTCCCACACCTCGTCGTCGACCTTGCGACGCAGCCGGATGTCGGCGATGCGGTCGCCGATCGCGCGCCGCGTACGACTCAGCCGGTCGCGGAACGACGGGCGCCGCACCTCGGCGGCGACGCCGGCCTCGTCGTCCTCCTCCTCGATGACAGCCGTCGCGATCGACGGCGGCGGGTCGTCGTCGGGGGGAGGCTCGTCGTGATCGAGCAGGCCGACACCGGTGTCGGGGGACGCATCGCCGTCGCCATCACCGGAGCGGTCGTCGCCACCGCGTTCGTGCGCCTCCTGCAGGATCGCCTCGGCTGCGTCGACGACGGCGGCCACATCGGCTTCGGACGGCTCCTGGCGCTTGCGCCTCGGTGCCTTCGGCGGCTTCGGCGCCTTGGGGGTCTTGGGGGCCTTCGGCGGGGGCTTTGCCGTCGGCCGCGGTGTCCCTGCATCACCGCGGCCGCGTGGTGCCGTCTCAGGGGACTGGCCCGTGGCGGTACCGCCGCGATTCGAACCGCGGAAGTAGAAGAGCGCACCGACGCCCAAGACGACGACGACGACCGCGATGGCGAGGATGACAGCGGTGGCCATAGGCCGGACTCTAGTTCCGCCCCTGCCCGCGGCTTCAGACGAGGCTGATGAGGCGCTCGCTCACACGGCGGCGGGGGCCTCCTCCACCGTGAGGTCGAGGTCGGCGACCCGCTGGGACAGCACGCGCGAGGTGCCGTCGGCACCCAGCGACACGCCGTACACGACGTCGGCGACCTCCATCGTGCGCTTCTGGTGGGTCACGATCAGGATCTGGGAGTCGCGGCGGAACTCGCGCAGCAGGTTGCAGAAGCGATGCAGGTTGATGTCGTCGAGCGCGGCCTCGACCTCGTCGAGGACGTAGAACGGGCTCGGCCGGGCGCGGAATACGGCGAAGAGGTACGCGAGCGCCGCGAGCGAGCGCTCACCGCCCGACAGCAGCGAGAGGCGCTTGGCGCTCTTGCCCGACGGGCATGCCTCGATCTCGACGCCGGTGGCGAGCACGTCGCCGGGGTCGGTGAGCACGACCCGGCCCGTTCCGCCGGGGAACAGCAGCCCGAACAGGTGGGCGAAGTGGTGCTGCACGTCGGCGTAGGCGCTCTCGAGGATCTCGGCGATGCGGTCGTCGACCTGGGCGACCACCTTCGTTATGTCGCGCTTGGCGGCACGCACATCCTCGAGCTCTGCCTGCAGGGAGTCGTGGCGCTCCCTGAGCTCCTCGAACTCCTCCAGCGCGAGCGGGTTGACGGGCCCGATGCGGCGCAGCTCCTTGCGACACCATTCGATGCGGCCGTCGACGTCGGTGGCCTCGATCCCCTCCGGAAGCGTCGCCGCCATCGCGACGCCGGCTTCGACCTCGAGGTCGCGCCGCGCGACGTCCTCGGCGGCCTCGAGCCGCAGACGGCCCTCGGCCTCGGCGATCTCGGCCTCGTGCTCCTCGCGCGCGAGGTCGGCGAGGCGGCTGTTGAGCGCCTGGTGGCGGCTGCGCGTCGCTCCCAGGTCGTCCATCGCCTGCGAACGCGCGGCCTGCAGGCCCTCGAGGACGGCCGCCGTGTGATCGCGGCGGCGCTCGGCCTCGGCCGCCGCGAGACCGACGAGGGCCTCGACCTCGTCGCAGAACGCGCTCGTGCCGGCGAGCTGACTGCGCAGCTGCTCGTCACGCTCACGCTGCTCCGTGAGGTTCACGCGGCGGCGATCGAGCTCTGCGATGCGCTCGCGCAGGGCGCGGCCGCGTTCGGACACGCGGGCCCGCTCCGCCTCGACCTCGAGCGAACGACGCTGCAGGTCGTCGCCGCGCCCGTCGAGACCGCGGCGACGCTCCTCGAGTGCCGCGCGTTCGTCCTCGGTCGCTGTCGGCGCCTCGGCGTCGACCAGTGCACGGAGCTCGCTGTGGCGACCGCGCTCACGCGTGACCGTCGCTTCGAGCGCTTCCACCTGCGACGACAACGAGGTCAGGTCGAGGCGCAGGTCGGCGGCCTCACGCTCGGCTCGCTCCACCGCCGCCTCGGCGGCAGCGCGCTCGGCACGTGCGCCTGCGGCCTCGCTCTCGCGCGCCGTCAGCTCCTCGCCGAGGCGGTCGAGCTCGCGCCGGCCTTCGTCGAGGCGCACCGCCACCTCGCCGGCGCGCCGCTCGGCCGTCGCGGCCACACGACGCGCCTCGACCGCGGCAAGTGCCGGTTCCACCGACTCCCCACGCCGGCCGGAGCGCACCGTCATCACCCCGGCGGCGAAGACGTCACCC
>JAIBAC010000313.1 GCA_019695375.1 Acidimicrobiia bacterium | reverse complement strand
CAGCGCGGCTCGATCGAGCGGATCCGGGTGCGGGTCACCGAGACGGTCCGCCCCGGAGAGGTGTTCGTGCCGTTCCACTTCGACGAGACGTGCGCCAACCGGCTCACGCTCAACGACTTCGACCCGATCTCGCGCGAGCCGAACTACAAGCAGTGTGCCGTCCGTCTCGAACGCTCCGGCTGACTGTTCGCACCGGCCACCCCGTGACGCGAGCCGGCCCGAACGGCCTCGTAACGCTGCGGACACGGACTCGAAACAAGCTTCCGCCACGATCGGGGAGTGCCAGTCCCAGGATTCGAGCTCGACGAGACCGGCCGCTCCGCCGCAGTCGGCACCACCGGCGAACCGCTGTGGGTGTCGCTCTCGCCGCGGGAGTTCGCCTTGTGCGCCGCGCTGGTGGGAGCCAACGGTGCGGTGTGCTCCCACGACACCCTCATCGCGGCCGTGTGGGACGACGGCGGCAGCCGCCGCCGCCTCGAGGTGCTCGTCTGCCGGCTGCGCCGCCGCCTCCGCCCCCTCGGCGTCGACGTCGTCGGCGTGCGCAAGCGCGGTTACATGCTCGCCGTCCCCGCATGACGCCCCCGTTGGAGCACCAGGCGGCCACATGTGGCCGCCTGGTGCTCCGAAGTCGACGTCGTGGCCGCCACGTGCTCCGACACGAACCCACCGGCCGCAGCTCGTGTCACAATGGCCGCGATGGCAGACCGACATGAGGCCGCTGCGATGACCGCGCGGTCGTACGAGAACCTCGTCGAAAGGGAGGGCCTCCTCGACGAGATCTGCGACGCCGTCGACCGAAGCTCGCACGGTGCCGGATCGGTCCTGCTCCTCACGGGCGAGGCCGGTATCGGCAAGACGAGCGCGGTCAGGGCGGCCGTGCACCGCGCAGGCGCGACCACGACCGTTTCGTGGGGCAGGTGCGCGGCCGACCGCAGCGCCCCCCCGTTCTGGCCGTGGAGGGACGCCACCGGCTTCGCACCGGCCACGCCGCACCCCGCTGTCCACGACGGCGGAGACCAGGCGATCGGGGCTGAGCGTTTCGACCTGCTGAACCGCCTTCGCGACCAGCTGGTGGCACAGGCGCGACACTCACCGACGCTGCACGTCATCGAGGACCTCCAGTGGGCGGACGTGTCGTCGGTGCTGCTGCTGCAACACCTCGCCACCGTTGTCGGCAACGAGCCGATGGTGGTCGTCGCCACACTGCGGACCGGGGAGCAGCTCGGCTCCCAGCTCGCCGGCGCGCTCGACGAGCTCGGCAGGCTTGCGACCGTGCGCGAGGTCCCGCCGCTGTCGGAGGCGGCCGTCGCGAAGCTCGTGCACGGAGCCGGCCTGTCACTCGACGCCGAGACGGTGGCCGACGTCTGCGCCCGCACGGGCGGCAACCCGCTCTTCGTCACCGAGCTCCTCCGGACCGTGCGCATCGGCGAGGACGCCGAGCGGCTGCACGACGTCCTTGCCGGCAGCGTCCCGGGGCGGGTCTCGGAGTTGATCTCCCAGCGGCTCGCAGCGCTACCCGACCCGGTTGCCGCGCTCGTGGTCACCGCGTCCGTGATCGGCACCGAGGGGGACGCCCTCCTGCTCGCAGCCGTGCGCGACACGGGCATCGACGCGGTGCTCGATCTGCTCGAGCAGGCGCGGGCAGTTCACATCCTCGACCCTGCTCCGTCAGGCCGCTGGCGCTTCCGCCACGATCTCGTGCGCGATGCCGTCTACGCGAGCGTGCCGGAACCGGTACGGGCCCGGCAGCACGCCGCTGCGCTGGAGGCGCTCGGCGCCGTCGGCACGACTCCTGCGGCGATCCTCGCCCGCCACGCGGTCGCGGCACTTCCGCTCTTCGACCCCGAACGCGCCGTCGCTCTCGCCGCGCGTGCCGGCGAGTCTGCGTTTGCAGGGCACGCGTACGAGGAGGCCGTCGACTGGTTCGAGGTCGCGCTGGCCACGGCTCCCGCCCAGCTCGAGACGCGGTGGCGGGCGGAGCTGCTCGTCCTCACCGGCGAAGCTCATCGCAACCTCGGGGCGATCGAGCGTGCACGTCAGGCGTGCGTCGAGGCAGCAGAGCTGACCGACGATCCCGCGCTGCTGGCACGGGCTGCCCTCGGTTTCGCCGACCCCGGCGCCGACCTCGGCATCGCGTACAGGACCGACGACGCCGTGACCACCACGCTGCTCGAACGTGCGATCGCGGCCAACACCGCCACTGACTCGGTGACGACTGTCGTGCTCGAGGCACGCCTCGCGGCCGAGCTGTACTTCTCCGACGATCCCGGCCGCGCACGGTCGCTGGCGACCGCTGCGGTCGACCGCGCAGGACGCATCGGCGACGCGCACGCGCTCAGCGCCGCCCATGCCGTCGACCACGACGCCTTCGTCGTGGGGCAGGCACCTCTCCCTGATCAGCTGCAAGGGTCCGAACGCCAGCTCGCCTGGGCACGCGAGAGCGGCTCGGCTGCCGCGCGCCTCGCTGCGCACCGCGCCCGTGTGTTCGACCTCCTCGCGGCCGGCGATCTGATCGGTGTCGACGCCGAGGTCCTCGCGTTCCGGCGGATCGCGGAGCCTCTGGGCGTGCCGGGCTACCTCTGGTGGCTCGGGATCTGGTCGGCGATGCGGGCGTTGCTCGAAGGCCGCCACGACGACGCCGAGGCGCGAGCGCTGAGCGCGTTCGAGCTGGGTGCGCGCCCGTTCGCGTCGCTGGCGGCGGTGAACCTGTCGTTCCTCCTGTTCTTCCTGCGGCGCGAGCAGGGACGGCTGGCGGAGCTCGAGCAGGCGACCAGGGACCACGCTGCGTCCCACGCCGACATCCCGGCGATCAGGGTCGCGCTCGCGCTGCTCCTCGCCGAGACGGGTGGAGTCGACGAGGCGAGCGGGCTCCTCACCGCCCTCGTCGCGCGGGGCTTCGACCGGCTCCGCGACCGCAACTGGCCGGCGTCGTGGTTCCAGCTCGCCCGCTGCGCCGCGCTG
>JAIBAC010000058.1 GCA_019695375.1 Acidimicrobiia bacterium | reverse complement strand
GCGGCTCCGAAGACCGGCCTCGAAGGCCCGTGGACGCTCGAGGACTGGGCGGCAGCGACGCTCAAGAGCCTCGCGCTGCGGATGGGCCGTCCCGTCGGCGAGGTCCTCACCCACGAGCACATCGTGGCGCTGATCGCGTTCGCGTGGGGTGAGGGCGGGGGGACCAACAACCACAAGGGATGGTTCAACCCGCTCAACACGAACGGCTGGACGCGCCTCTTCCCCGAGCTGCAGGGACGGTCCTCGGGTTTCGGAACCGACGACTGGCCGACCTTCGACGCCGGAGTCGAGGCGACCGCCCGCGCGCTCACGTGGCGTACGCAGAACCGGACCGCGAAGACGCTGCTCCTGCCGAACTCGACGGCGAACGACTTCTTCGTCGCGCTGCGCTCTGCGGGCTCCTACGAGGGGAACAAGAACTGGAGCGCCAACGACGCGGCTCAGGCAGGCAAGTACAACAGCATCCTCGGCTCGATCGCGGTCAACTACAACAAGTACGCCGGGACGGTCCTGCAGGCATCTGGTCAGACAATCCCGCCGGGGCTGCCCCGTGTGCCGACGGGTCTCGGGCCCCCCGGCTTCGCCGAGATGCCGATGGGCTGCTGAGCCTCCCGTTGGAGCACACGGCGGCCACATGTGGCCGCCGTGTGCTCCAAGGTCGCCGTCGTGGCCGCGTGGTGCCCCAACGGCTACTCGGCCGTGATGGCGCTGATCACATCGAGGTCACGAACGGCCCAGAGTGCCGAAACGGCACCGAGAGAGACCGCCGCGAACGCACCGAGCACCGACCATGTGATGGTTGTCCAGTCGACGCGAAACGCGGCGTGCATCGTGAACAGGTAGGGGGCCGCACCCACGAACGCGGCTTCAAGCAACAGGCCTGTCACGACTCCCAGCAAGGCCCCCACACCGCCGAGCACCAGCGCGTCGCCGACGAGCACGAGTGCCTCCTGGTCAGCCGTCATTCCAAGTGCCCGCAGACCGGCCCTTTGACGTCCCTGAGTGACGACCACGAGTACGAGCATGTTCATCACGCCCAGTGCAGCCACGGCCAGCGCCATCCAGCCCACGGCGTTGAACGGACCGAGGAATCGGCCGAGGACCGCCAGCGTGGCGTCGGCCAGTTCGAGTCCTGTGTAGTAGTGGACACCCACTGCCTGCGGCAGTCTGGCCTTCAGCTCGTCCGGCGGCACTCCGTCCTCGGGATGCACGAACAGCCCGCTGATGCCCACACCCCATGCATCTTGCGCGATGTCGAGACGTACGAGCATCGTCGCTCCGAGACCGGACACCTCACCGCCGCGTAGGTCACCGACGCCGGCAACGTGAAATCGCCTCACACCCGCCGACGTCGGCAGTTCGATGTCGCTGCCGGCACGCGTCCCGTACTCAGCGGCGCCCAAACGCGTGAGCAGCACATCGCCAGCGGCAACAGCAAGTTGCATCTCCTCCGTGGTCATGCCTGGTACGTCAAGGCCGCGAAACGGGATCTGATTGACCGGCTCAACTGCGGTCACCCCCAGGCGATCCGAGATGGTGGTCGATGCGCCCCTGATCGCGACCTCGACGCCGGGTGTCCGATCGACTGCCTCGATCAGTTCGTCTGACAACGGCACGTTCTGCTGCTCACCCACCGCTTGAGGCAACACGACCACCTCGGTCCCGACGACGCCGGGTATCGCGTCCCTCATCGAGGCCTCGACAGACGAGCGTGTTCCCTGGGTCCCAACGAACACCATGAGTCCGAGCATGACCATCGCCACCGTCACGCCGGTGCGCATCGGTGACCCGCTCAGATCCGCTCGCACGAGAAGTGGTACGAACCACCCTCCGGGTAGCGGTGGAACGAACCGCGCCAGTCGCGGAGCGAGGACGACTGTCGACGCGATGGCCCCGACACAGACCATCCCGATCCCGATGTAGGCGGCCTTTGGGGGAAGCACACCCTGACCTGTCGCCCTCGCGACGGCAATGCCTACCGCGACGACTGCGGAGGACAGGACGAGGTGACGCCAACCGAGGTTCCGCAACGGCGCGGCGGTGTCGCGATCGTCGATGACGTCGAGCGGGGCTCGGACTACGACGTCTCCGGCCGTCGCCGCTGCTGCGACTGCGCCGAGGCCGACTGTCGCGACGGCGACTGCGAGGTACCAGCCCGGGCCCAGATGCGAACCCGACTGCACTCCCATTCCCGACAGCAGCGAACCGGCAAAGCGCTCCACGAGAAACGCCCCGAGCACGCGGCCGAGGACCAGCGCGAACGGCACGGCCATCGAACCGAGCAACGCACCTTCGATCAGGTACGACGTCACCAGCACGGCCCGCCCCTGGCCGAGGATCTGCACGGTCGCCAGACCTCGCCGCCTCTCCAATGCGCTGACGAGAAACGTCGACATGCCGAGGAAGAGGCCTGTCGCTGCGGCGGCGCAACCGATCAGACCGAACAAGAGCTCGGCGCGCTGCAAGATCGGAGGTCTCGGCTGTGCGCCGCCCGGCCCCACCACGAGCCCCGTGCCGAGGCTTCGGCGCAACGCCGTCTGGTCACTGTCGCCAGCGGTCGGCATCACGACGAAGGACAGCTGCCCGCCATGCCCGAGCAGGTCGGCGACATCTGTGACGCTTCCGAACACCACCATCGATTCGTTGAGATCGTCGAGCACACCCCCGTCGACAAGGGTTCCGACATGGGCGCGGCGATCGCCGGGAAGATCCAACGGATCCCCTGCTGAGACGCCGAGCGCGCTCGCCGCGCCTGACGACAGGGCAACCGATGGACCCTCGCCAACCACGGCGGACAGCTGCTGCATGTGTGAACCGCAGTCGAAGGCTCCGATCACCGACTCGAGACGGCAGTCGCCTCCGATCACAAGGACACCGACCTGAGCGGCGCCCGACCTGAGTGTGGAGAAGCCGGCTGCGACCGGTGCCGGCCGCAGCTCCGGGTCGACGTCGCGGAGCACCGTCTCGGGCATCCACGATCCGACCGCAGGTCTCACGAAGACCGCCTCGGGTGCTGCCGTGTGAAGCCGGTCCACGAGCAACCTGAAAGGCCGCGATACAGCGTCGGTCAACGAAACGGTTGCCAGTAGGGATGCACCAGCAAGTCCGAGACTGATGACGACGAACACAGCGCGGGACCACCTGATCGATGCGAGGTTGACCCGCCTGAACAGCGTGAGGATGCGCAGCCGATCAGATCGGAGATGATCGTCGCCGAAGCGATGGCTCTGCTTGGCTGCTTCAGCCGGCGTCGGCGTCGATACCGCCATCGGGTACCACCGTGCGACCGTGATAGGACAACATCAACGCAGTGGTCCGGCGCCCCCCAGGCAAGTCACGCAACCGGTCGGCCGCTGAAGGGTCCTTGGAGCACAGGACGACCGCCGTCGGACGTCGGGGGTGCACCGCGGCGTACGTGAGTCCGAGCAGGAACTTCTCACGCAGCGCTCTGTCCGCTCCGAAATGCCGCCACGGGTCGTGAACGAGGAGCAACTCCGGTTGGGGGGCGATGGCCCTCGCGAGGTCGAGCACCCAGAGCGTCTCGTTGTCGAGCCTGTGAAGTGGGAGCGTGCTGACGCGACCGAGTCCGAAGCTGTTCAGGAGCTGCCGGGCTTCCTCGATCGCGCTCTGGCGCCGTACGCCGGCGACGCCGAGGTGGGTGAGGAGGGACTCGTACGCGGTCTCGCCGTAGAGCCGCGGCGAGCCGCCGACGATCCCCGCCATGTCAGGCCGCTTGGACAGCTCTCCGGGCAGGTCGGCGCCTCGGTAGAGAATCCTTCCCCGGTGAGGGGGGATGCTGCCCGCGGTCACATCGAACAGAAGGCCGATCGGAGCGCCGGCCACGACGAGGATCTCTCCCCTGGAAACCGATGCAGAAAACGACTCGATGCGTTCGTTGCCGCGCCCGCGCCCACATTCCGTCCCAGGCCAACGGCACCGGAACCTCGCCCCCGTGCTGCTGCAACTTGCCGCCTCCCAGCTGGTGGATCCCGCCTCGCGGCGGTATCCATCGCCGAGCCTACGACGAAGTCGACAGCGTCACCTCTCGACGCGCCACGCTCGTGAGGTCTTTCACAAGCACCTCTGATCTGTTGAGGCCCTGGGCACTCGCGTTTACCGTGGCCTCGCACGCGGTCGCCGGGACGGGAGCACGGGTGGGGCTCGTCCCGGCGACGCTGCGTTGGAGCACGACGCGGCCAGGACGTGGACTTTGGAGCATGGGGCGGCCACATGTGGCCGCCCCATGCTCCAACGGGAGGGTCAGCGGCGGCGGTGGTGCTGTTGGGGGCGGCGGCGCTTCTTGCGGCGGCGGGGAGGTGCGTCGGAGGTGTCCGGACGCGGGGCGTCGTCGAAGGGCTCGACGGCGACGATGCTCGACACGGCGTAGACGCGGCCGCCGAAGTCGGCACAGCCGGCCTGAACCGTGGTCAGGACACCGACGTGGTCGACGCGGCCGGTGCGGGCATCGAGGCGGACCCCGAGGTTGCGGCCGATGAGGGGAACGAGGGTCTCTTCGGTCATGCGATCACCTTCCATAGGGACACCGGCCGCGCGCCTTCCGAACTCGGCGCACGCGACCGTGGCGAGGGAAACGATGGGACGCTGCCGGGGCAGCGCAGCGTCGTTCAGGTCGTGGTCGCCTCGACTGACGAGCCGTGCTCTCCCGACGGGTGGCAACGGAGGACGACCGTGGAGACCGTGCGTCGCCCGTGCCAATGGGTGACGCCGACCGATCGATCATAGTCCCCGCAGCGTCGCCGGCCGGTAAAGCCGCTCCCACCCCGCAGCGGCGCAGGGCGTCGCGGCCCTAGGTCCGTGCGATCACGTTCTCGGCGTATCCCCTCAGTGCCGCGATCTTGTCGTCGAGGGTCTGCACGTCGGGCTCGGTCGTGTACGGGACACGGAATCCCACGATCACATCGGTGACGCCCGCCTCCTCGAGCCGCGCGATGCCGTCGGTCGTGTAGGCGTCGAGGGAGATCGCGTGGACCTCGAACGGATCGCCGTCACGCCCGCACTCGGCGCGCAGCTCGTGGAGGCGATCGAGGAGGCTGGGCAGCTCGCCGAGATCTCCTCCGGCGTGGATCCAACCGTCACCCAATCGCGCCGCACGGCGCAGGGCCGGCGCGCTGTGGCCACCGACGAGGATGGGTATCGGGTCATCGGGCACAGGGTTGATCTTGAGGCGCGGCACGTCGATGTGCTCGCCGTGGTACTCGAACCATCCCCCGGCGGTGATGCCGCGGACGATCTCGATCATCTCGTTCATCCGCGCGCCGCGTTTCTCCCATGGCTGGTCGAGGGCGACGAAGTCCTCGGGCCAGGGGCTGAGGCCGACGCCGAGGCGCAGGCGGCCGTTGCTCATGACGGCCACGCTGGCTGCCTGTTTGGCGACGAGCACGGGCGGGCGGACGGCGAGCTTGAGGACCGACACCGTGAAGGTGATGCGCTCGGTGACAGCGGACAGCCACGGGATGAGCGTGAACGGCTCGAGCATCGGCTTGTCCTCGAGGAACTTCCGATCCCCTCCGGGCGTGTACGGGTAGAGCGTGTCGGACTCGGCGGGGTAGATGAGGCTGTCGGGCACGAGGAACGAGTCGTACCCGGCCTCCTCGGCAGCGCGGGCCAACGGCGGCAGGAACGCCGGGTCGCACAGCGCCTCGGCGTAGGTGAACCTCAAGTCGATCGCCTCACACGTCCGGGAAATGCTCGCGTGCAGAGCGATGATCCTATTCGGCTACCCGTGCTCGGGACCGAAAGCGCAGAGGGTCACGGCCCGGCCTCGCCATGGCAGTGCCGGTCGCGGTAGGCGACCAACTGGCCGGCACGCTCGCCGGCGGCGTCGCCCGAGTAGCTGTATCCCATGACCCGCAGGACCGCCGCCACATCGCCCGGCGGGTCCAGCGTCGCACTCAGGGCGTCGTTGAGGAGGCTCGGAGAGTACCCATGCCGCTCGAACGCCTTGCGTGCCGCCGCAACGTCCGATGCGTACGCGTCGGCGGTCGCTCTCACGTCCGCCGGTGCCTGGCGCGCGAGGTCGGCGGCCCCACGGACGCGGCTGTCGACGAACTCCCGAACGCCCTGCGGGTCGTCGGGAAGCGTGGAGGAGGAGGCGAAATACGTGTCTGCTGCCGCGCAGAACGCCTCGAGCGAACCTGCGTCGCCGCCGCCGCTCAATGCCAGCCACGCTCCGACGGCGACGACGACGCCGCCCGCGAGCACCGCAGCGACGATGAGAGCCGGCTTGACGCGCCATCGCCGGCGGCGGCCTCCGCGTGACCGCGACGAAACGGTGTCCGGTCCGGCGTGGCGCGGGACGTAGTCGTGCTGCTGCATCAGTCGCGCACCAGCACGGCGTTGACGCGGCCGGGCAGGTGCGACCACGTCCCCTCGAACCAGAGGTGGTCCTCGTGCGCGAAGGCGACCGCTCCGCCGCCGAACCCGAGGTGGCCGGTGTCGATGTTGCCTTCGACCTGATCGCCTACCGACAGGAAGCCAGCGTCGGGGTCGCGCATCCAGACAGTCCCCTTGCTCGCCCACGGCCCGTCGGAGACCGACATCGCCACCGCGCCTGTCGAGCGGTCCACCGCTACTGCCCGTGAGTAGCAGGTGGGCAGGCCCTCCCACTCGAAGGCCCACGAATCACCGCCGTCGGTGCTGTGTGCGAGGCCGAGAGCCGTCGCCGCGAACAGTTCGGCGGGCCCGTTCACCGCGACCTGGTGCACGTCGTCGGCGACGTCGAAACCGGTGGCCGTCCACTCCTCACCGGCGGGATCGGTGCGGACGATGCCGCCGACGTGGACCGACAGGTACACGGTGTCCGTGCCGTGTGCCATCGACCGCACGTGCACCGGCGAGCCCACCGCATGCCAGTCGGACGCGTCCCGCAGCACTTCGAACCCACGGGCTGCTGCGACCGACCCGTGCACGACGCGCAGCACGCGCGCGTCGGACGTGCCGACGAGCGCGACCCCGTCTCCGACGCTGAGATAGCGGCAGCCGGCGCCGACCCCGGCTATGCGCCTGTCCTCGTGCCACAGGTCGTCGTCGACGATCGCCCACACGTCGCCGCGCTCGTCGAGGGTGACCGCGCGGACGTCACGACCGGGGAACCTGGTCTCTTCGCCGACTCGGAGGCCGGCGTCGGTAGCGGCAACGACCGTCGGCACCCCCCGAGGCTATGCCGTCACGCCCCCACGATGATCGACTGGTACTCGAGGTACTCCTCGAGGCCTTCGGGGCCGAGCTCACGCCCGATGCCCGATGCCTTGAACCCGCCGAAGGGGCTGCCGAAGTCAAGTGTCCCGATCGCGTTGACGCCGACGGTCCCGGTGCGGATGCGTTCGGCCACCGCGACGCCGCGGTCGGTGTCGGTGGTCCACACAGAGCCGGACAGGCCGTAGTCGGAGTCGTTGGCGATGCGGACCGCGTCGTCGTCGTCCTCGTAGGGGATCACGACGACGACGGGGCCGAAGATCTCCTCGCGCGCGATTCGCATCGAGTTGTCGACGTCGCGCAGGACGGTCGGCTCGACGAACCAGCCGTGGTCGAGGCCGGCGGGACGGCCGCCGCCCGTGGCGACGACGGCGCCCTCCTCGCGCCCGACCTCGAGATAGCCCTCGACGCGCTTGCGCTGGCGTTCGGCCACGAGCGGGCCGACGACGGTCGCCATGTCGGATGGGTCACCGACTGCCATGCCCTCGACGCCGGCCGTCACCGCCGCGACCACCTCGTCGTAGCGCGACCGCGGTGCGAGGATTCTTGTCTGTGCGAGGCATGCCTGCCCGGTGTTCATCGTCGAGTTGGGCAGCATCAGCGGCACGGCCGCCTCGAGGTCGGCGTCGTCGAGGACGATCGCGGCCGACTTGCCGCCGAGCTCGAGCGTGCAGCGCTTGAGCTGCTCCCCGCAGATGGCTGCCACCTTGCGGCCGGCGGCGGTGGAGCCCGTGAAGCTGACCTTGTCGACACCGGGGTGACGCACGAGGTACTCGCCGACCTCACGACCGGCAGGGACGACGTTGAGCGCACCGGCCGGCACACCGGCTGCATCGCAGATCTCGGCGAGCACGAACAGCGACAGCGGCGCCTCGGGCGCCGGCTTGAGCACGACGGGCGAACCCGCCGCCAGCGCGGCACCGACCTTCATCGACGCCAGGAACAGCGGCACGTTCCACGCGATGATCGCTGCCGACACACCCACCGGCACCTTGCGCACGAGCACCTTGCCGAGCATCCCCGCGCGTTCCTCCTCGAAGGCGTAGCCGCGGGCGAGGTCGGCGAACTGATCGAAGGTGACGTGGCAGGGCAGCACCTGGCCGAGGTTCGAGAACAGCGCCGGGCTGCCCATCTCGAGGGTGATCAGCGACGCGATCTCGTCGGCGCGGTCGCGGATGCCGGCTGCGATGGCGGCGAGCCAGTCCGCCCGCTGGGACGCGCCGACGTCGAGGGCACCACCGTCGAAGGCCGCGCGTGCCGCCGCCACGGCGCGGTCGACGTCGGCCTCGTTCGCCTCCGGCACCTCCGCCACGACCGTCTCGGTCCACGGCGAGACGATCTCGATCGTGCGCTCGCTCGCGGGCGCGACCCATTCGCCGCCGATGTAGAAGGCTTCGCGTCGTTCCATCCAGTGCTCCTGACGTGCGCCCACCCTTTGCCCAAGGTAGTTGCTAGTAGGAGCCGTCAGCCCGGCAACAGTCCGCTGCGGGTGTTCACGTTTCGTCGCTGACCGAGACGATCCCGTTGAGGACGCCGACGTACGCTGTCGATCCCGAGAGGGTTATCGACGCCCACGAGTTGTCGTAGTTCCAGCCAGTGCCGATCAGCTTTCGCCACCTGGTCTCGCCGGTCCAGAAGTCGAGGGCCACCAGGTACCAGGCGTCCACGAGACGGCTGCTGGGATCCTTGGCGTACATGTAGACGAGGCCGTTGTCACGCGACAGCTTCGACACCGACGACGGGATCCGCTCCGACGACGTCCATGCGACCGAGCAGCCGGAGCGGTCGGGGGCGATGTCGACCTTCGCGACACCACCGACGACCGAGCGTCCCAGGATGAGCGAGAAGAAGTTCCGGTACCCGTAGTTGTTCTCGACGACGACGGAGTCACCGACCCCGATGAGGGAGTTGTCGGTGGCGCCCGAGCCGAGGCCGAAGACCGGGACGGCGCACAGCGTCCGCGGCCCGGCAGGGGTGGGCCGGCGGTCGATGAACACGACCCGCATCGGGTCGGCGTTGTCGGTTATCGCGACGAGGTCGTCGCCGAGGAGCGTCGGCGTGGTTCCCGAACCCCAGTTCAGCTGCCCCGACGGCTTCTGGTAGGTGCCGCGGTCGTACGGCTCGCGCCACTCGACCTGGGGCGTGCCGTCGGGCGCAGCGGCGAATCCGTACATCGCGTAGTCGCTCACGATGTACGCGCCGTGTGCGTCGACGGCGAAGGAGTTCTCGATCTCCTCGTCGGTGAGCTGGGTGGCCCCGACCCTGCCGGTGGTGAGGTCGAGCGTGGCCACGACCCCATAGCGCGACACCCACCACACGCGGCCGTCCCAGCTCGGCATGAGCGCGGTCACGACGTCGCACTTCCCGCTCGGGTTCCAGTGGAGCAGGCTCCAGCAGTCACGCTCGAGGTAGGGCAGCATGCTGAAGCCCGTCTCGCGCTGGAGGCTGACGTTGCCGGCCCCGTCGTCGAGCACGTCGATGACGACTATCTCCTGCGACGGGGCGGCCACGACGGCGCGGTCGTTCTCGTCGAGGTAGAAGTAGGCGCCCGACGTGTCCCCGAAGATCTTGTCGAGGTTCAGCGTGAAGATCGCCTCGACGGTCGATGAGCGCTGGCCCAGGAAGTACTCGGCGCGGACACCGAGGGTAACGGGGTCGAGGACACGCAGGTAGAACCCTTTGAAGCTTCCGCAGATCGCGACGATGTTTCCACGGGAGTCGAAGGTGTGGGTTGCGCACTCCCCCGCGAAGGACTCCATGCGGCTCGACCTCACCTGGAGGTTGAGGCCTAGCGGTCCCCCGGCATGGGTGTCGGACGCGTACGCGTCGCCGTGGATGTTGTTCGAGTCGGTCGCCGCCATGTGCGGGTTCGACGGCGGTGCAGGTGCGGGCACGGGCTGGGGTGTCGCGGCAGAGCCCTGGTAGCCCGGTACCTGGCTGTATCCGTACCCCTGCGGAATCGGGTACGGCGGCCGCAGGTCGGATGCCGCTGCCGGTACCGCTCCGACGAGGATCGAGCACAGGACGGCGACCGCGCCAACCAGCGCGACCTTCCTCACCCGGGCCTCAGCCGGCATTACAGTCCACATCGGAAGCACCAACGTATTCAATCATCTGCTTGGTTTCGGGGTCGATATGCCCAGACCCTCCAATCGCGACCGGCTCCTCGACGTGGCTGAGTCCCTGTTCGCCCACCACGGCATCGATGCCGTCTCGCTGCGGGCCGTGAACGCGGCGGCGGGCTTGAACCCGGGGGCTGCCCACTACCACTTCGGTTCGAAGGAGTCCCTCGTCGAGAGCCTCCTGGTACGCCGCATGCACGAGGTCATGGCCCGCCGCATCGAGATGCTCGACAAACTCGAGACCGAGGCCACACCACCGAGCACTCGCGCCGTCGTCGAGACGATCGTCGTCCCGCTCGTCGAGTTGATCGAGGCCGATCCCGAACAGGGCCGCGACTACGTGCGGGTCGTGGCCCGTCTTTACGCGGACCGCTCGCCGACGTTGTGGCGGGTCGTGCTCGGCGCCTTCCTCCAGGGCGTGGACCGCCTCGACTCCATGCTTGCTGCCGCGAACCCCGACGTCCCTCGCGACGTGCTGCTCGTGCGGCGCACCCTCGCGATGCAGACCATCCTCCAAGGGTTGCCGTTCGAGCCGCCTCCCGCTCTCGAGCCGGGTGCGCGTGCGCGGCCCATGGATCCGGTCGGCGTGCTCGTCGATTTCGTCACCGCCGGGATCTCGGCGCCGGTCAGCTGACCGAGAAGTTGACCCAAGGACGCGTGGCATCGACGTTCCCGGCCGCGTCGACCGCACGTACCGACACGGCCATTCGCGCGCCGCTCACGAGCGGCAGCGTCGTGGACCAGCCTGTCGGGCTCGCGCCGGGGGTGTCGAGCACGGCGCCGGGGTTGAACGTGAAGGCGCTCACCCAGGTGCCCGTCGACGCCTTCCAGTACATGTTCGTGTCGCGGTTCTTGAGCATCACGTCGACGCTCACCGACCCGGAGTCGTCGCTCGCGACGCCCGAGAGCGCCAGCGTTCCCGGCGGCACGACCTGGTTGTTGGTCACCCCGCTCAGCGTCGCGTCCGGCGCCTGGGTGTCGGGCCCGGCGATCGTGATGCTGAACTCAGTGCTCGCCGGCGTCGTGTCGACGTTGGTGCCGAAGTCGACCGCACGTGCGCTGACGGTGTACGCGCCTGCTGCGGGGGGCGACCACGCAAGCGACCAGCCCGTGCTCGTCGCGCCGGGTGACGCGACAGTGGCCGCCAGCCACGTCTCGGCCGGCGACCAGGCGGTCCCGGTCCAGTACTGACCAGACGCCGTGTGCTGTATCCGGACCTGGGCGCCGCTGACGCCGACGTCGTCGGTCGCTGTCCCGGCGAGCGCGACGGGCGCTCCGGCAGGAAGGGACGCACCCGCTGCCGGCTGGTCGAGGGTCGTCTCGGGCGCGTTGGTGTCGACGACGCTGCGCCGCGCCTGGAAGTCGACGGTGCGCACCGGCGTGCTCAGCGTGTTGTTGGTGTCACGCGCCCGGGCCTCGACGTGGTAGCTGCGGTCGTACTGACCACCCACGAACGTCCACGCGAACGTCATGTTCGTCGTCGACGCACCGGCGAGCGGCGCGAGCGACCACGACTGGCTCGCCTTCCACGTCCCGGTGAGCGGTTCCCACCAGAGCCCCGTGCTCTCGTCACGGACCGCGATCTCGACCGCGGCGACGCTCTTGTTGTCGGTGGCGGTGCCGCTGATCGTGAACGGCGCGTCGATCCAGGCGCCCTGAGCCGGTGACGTGATCGTGACCGTTGGCCGCGACCACTCGTAGGTGGGCTTCGGCGTCGCCGGGTCGTAGACGACGACGCGGTCGTTCTGCGCGTCGGTCACGTAGACGCGGCCGGCAGCGTCGTGGCCGAGCCCGGAGGGGTTCTTGAACATGTAGGGGTTGGACCCGTACCCACCCCACTTGCCCAGGAACGATCCGGTCGGGGTGAAGGCCTGGATGCGTGCCGTTGCGTTGTCGCTTGTGTAGACGATCCCGTTGGCGACGGTGATGCCCCAGAGGCCGTTGAACTTGCCGTTGGTGTTGCCCTTACCGCCGAAGCTGCGGATCGCGGTGCCGCCGGTGGCCGCGTACACGTAGACCTTGTTCTGGGCCGAGTCGGCGACGAAGACGTCGCCGGTCGCGTCGTCGACGGCGACGCTCTTGGCGTTGCGCGCGATCGTGGCCTGCTCGGCCCCGGTCGCGGCGTCGAGGATCTTGACCCGTGGCGAGCTGTTGCCGATGTTGCCGCCGTCGGTGACGTAGGCGAACCCGCCTCCGAACGCGATGCCCTGGGGCTTGTCGAAGTACCCGGACTGGCTGTTGTCGCGGGTGGTCTCGCTGCCGATCTGGAACAGGAAGTTGGCCTCGTCGTCGTAGACGTAGATCGTGCCGTTGGCGTTGTTGGACACCCAGACGCGGCGGTTGACCGGGTCGAAGCCGATCCCGCGGGGGTACTTGACCCCGTAGGGCGGGTTGTTGCCGCGCTGTCCCCAGGTGCCGAGCAGCGTGCCGTCGGCGGCGAAGCGCTGGAACCGCTCGTTCCAGGTGTCGGCAACCCAGACGTCGCCGGTCGCGGGATCGACGGCGAGGTCGCGGGGCTGGCCGAGCTGGCCAGGCGGCGGCGCCGGCGTCGGCTGCGGCGCCGTGAAGAGCGGATTGCCGTCGGCGTCGAAGGCCTGTAGGCGGTAGTTGCCGTACTCGCTCACCCAGAGGCGGTGCTGGCCGTCGAAGGCGATCTGGCGGTTGCCGATGAACTGGCCGAGCCCCTCGCCCTGGCTGCCGAAGTGGAACAGCGGCGTGCCGCTCAGCGAGTACACCTCGATCTGGCTCTGGAGCGCATCGACGACGTACACGCGGCCAGAGGCGTCGTCGACGAGAACGCTGCGCAGGTCGCCGCTCAGGGCGCCGACCGTCTGGTCGTCGCCGGAGAAGCCGAACGATCCGGCGTAGGTGCCGTCGGGGTTGAGCATCTGGACGCGGCGGTTGATGGCGTCGCTGTAGTAGATGCGGCCGTCGGCGGCCACGTCGATGCCGTATGACTGCGTTGCGCCGTTGCCCTGGCCGGCGAACGCGAGGTCCCAGACAGCGACCTGCGAGGTCCCGCCCGGGGCGAGCTTTATCAGGCGCGAGGGGTCCGCGGCCGTGTTCCAGAGGTGGCTGTCGAGGACGTAGATGTAGCCGTCCTGGTCGATCGACAACCATGCGGTGTAAGTCTGCGAACCCGACCCGGGATCGACGACCACGTCGTCGAGTCGCGTCCCGGTCGCCGTGTAGTGCGCGAGCGTGTCGGGCTTGGGTTTGCCGATGTAGACGTCGCCGTTGCGCGGGTCGACAGCCACGGATGCGAGGACCGATTCGGGGTCTCCGTCACCACCGGTCGCCTGCGGGAAGTCACCGAGATAGTGACCTGATGTGTCGAAGCGGCGCACCTGGTAGTTGAGGTAGTCGGTGACGATCAGCTCGTCGCTGACGGGGTTGTAGGCGAGGCCCCAGGGGAACACGGCGGCGCGGCCGGTGCCCGAGATCGAGCGGACCTGCGACGGCACCGAGTATGCGGCTTCGGCGCGTGTGGCCGGCACCGCGATGGCGGCGACGACACCGACAGCGACGAGGATCCTCCGAACCCGTGCCAAACCCATGCCTGCTCCCAGTGAACCCACTCGATGCGCCCACCTTACGACAACTTGCCGCCCGAGGCTTCGCCGATCCTGCCAGCCGATCCTTTAGGGCGCTGAATTCCGGCTGCGCTCAGGCGGCGCTCAAACGCTGCCCGCGCCGGCGCGCGCTGAGCCCACCCCGGACCGGGCACGCGCGCACGTCGAGACGATCGCCCCGACGAAGCGCTCGCGGGCGCTGTAGGGCAGGTCGTGGCCGTAGCCGCGCACGAGGTAGAGGTCGGCACCGGGGACGAGCCATGCCGTGCGGATCCCCCCGGTCACGTTCACGATGTGGTCGGCGGTGCCGTGCACGACCGTGGTCGGAATGCGCAGCCGGCGCAGTCCGGCAGCCCGCGACGGCGCCGCGAGGACCGCCATCGTCTGGCGCGTGACGCCGGCGGGGTCGAAGGCCCTGTTGTAGGCCCGCGTCGTGCGCTGCACGAACACGTCGGGGTCGAAGCTGTGCTTGGTGCCGATCGCGCGCCACATCTCGAGCTCGCTCGCGACCACCTCGTCGAGGGTGGTCCCGCTCGGGCGTGCGAGAAGGCGCAGCACCGACAGCGTCGGCATGCCGACGAACTTCTCCCCCGTCGTCGACATGGCAGAGGTGAGGCTCAGGACCTTGTCTGGGTGGCCGATCGCGAGGGCCTGGGCGATCATGCCGCCCATCGAGACCCCGGCGACGTGGGCGCGGCCGATCCCGATCGCGTCGAGGAGCGCGGCGGCGTCGTCGGCCATGTCGGCGATTGAGTAGGGCACGTCGACGGGGAGGCGGAACTGGCTGCGCTTGCCGACGTCGAGCATCTGCTCCCGCGTGACGGGGAAGTCGTCGAGGTGCGTCGACAGGCCCACGTCGCGGTTGTCGTAGCGGATCACGTGGAAGCCGCGCCCGGCGAGGGTCTTGACGAGATCGTCGTCCCAGGCGACGAGCTGTGCGCCGAGGCCCATCACGAGCAGCAGCGTCGGGTCCGCGGGGTCGCCGGTGCTGTCGTATTCGATCTCGATCCCGTTGGCGCTGACCGTGGGCATGACTACCTCGAGTGCCTGCGGACGTGGGCCGTGGCGGGTGGACCGCCACCTCACGGATTGTGCCAGACGAGCAGGACCGGGCCCACCCGTGGTGAAACACACTTCACAAATAGTGAACTAAGCCTTAAAGTGCGTTTGCCTGCGCATTCTACGCATATGGGGCTGGGAGGCTCTGATGGTGCCGAGTGGGGAACTTCGTCCGTCTGCGACCCGTGCGACGCGCCGCGTCATCACGATGGTCCTCGCGACCGCCCTCGCGCTCCTGGG
>JAIBAC010000057.1 GCA_019695375.1 Acidimicrobiia bacterium | reverse complement strand
GTTCGTGTGCTCGGGACAGGATTCGAACCTGTGACCTGCGGCTTGTAAGGCCGTTGCGCTGCCGGACTGCGCCACCCGAGCTCGTGCGGCCGCGCACAGCACCGGCCGCCGCTGCAGGACACTAGGCGCGACCCTCGACACCTAGCCGCCGTAGTTGAGGCGCGTGTCCTCCATGCGCAGCACTTCGGTGTCCTCGGGCGCGCGGAACGCGCAATCGAGCACCTCACCGACGAAGAGCGTGTAGGCGCCGCAGTCGACGCGCTGGCGCACGCCGGCGTCGAGCCATGCCACCGCGCGGGCGAGGACGGGCGCGCCGCTGCCCGCGATGACGTAGTCGAAGCCGTTGAGGGTGGCGGCGTCGCGGTCGACCTCGATGGGTTTGGTGAACTTGCGCACGATGGCGCGGTCCTCGCGGGCGATGATGTTGAGCACGAACACGCCCGACTCGTCGACGAGGCCGTGGGTGTAGGCGGCCTTCTCGACCGAGACGCCCACGAGCTTGGGGTCCGACGAGACCTGGGTCGCCCAGCTCAACGTCATCGCGTTGAGGCTTGCGCCCCCGTCACCCACCGCTCCGAGCACGTAGAGGCCACTCGGCATCTTCCACAGGACGCGCCGGCGGAGCTTCTCGTACTCCTCGGGATCGGCGCCTTCGGGGAAGGGTCCCAGGGGTCCTGTCTGCACCGGCACAGTCACGACCTCCCGTGCGCGAGGCGCAGGATCTCCGCCGGGTCGCAGTTCTCGTCGACGACACGTATGCCGCTGCGGGCGAGCAGCGCCGCGGTCACGCCGACGCCGTCGGGACGCAGCACCTTCGTGTGGGTGCCGTCGTAGATCCCGCTGCACCCACACGACGGGCTGCGCGCCTTGAGGACCGCGAGACGGGCGCCGGCGGCCTCCGCCGCCGCGAGTGCGGCTCTCGCGCCGGCCAGGTACTCCGCCGTCACGTCCGCCCCGTCCGCCGTGCGCACCGTAGCTCCGTCCACCGAGTCGAGCACGGCGGCACCGTCCCCGCCGGCGACCTCGGCACGTGGCCGCGGGACACCGAGACCACCTTCGACCTCAGGGCACACCGCGACGACACCACAGCCGGCGAGCGCATCGACGACGGCATCCCGCGTCTCGTCGGCACCCCTGTAGGTGCATTCGACGCCCACGAGGCATGCAGACACCAGCACCGGCGGCTCCGACATGGCCCGCAGCGTAGGCGCGCGATGCCGCCGTGCGGCCGTCGCAGCAGCCCCGACGTGGTGTGCTTCACAAGGTCACGAGGTCGGCCTAGGCTCTCGACGGGCCGTCACACCACCTCGTCACAACCGGTCCCTGCAACGTACGCACGCACCCAGGGGGAGGTTGCGGTGGCGACGTCGGGCATGCGCAGTGGTGTCACCCAAGTGGGGCCTTGGAGCCAGGACGCCCTGCTCGACCGGTACCTGCAGGAGATCGGCCTGCACCAGCTCCTCTCCGCCGAGGACGAGATCGAGCTCGCCCGCGTCCTGGAGGCCGGCCGCGAGGCCGCCGAGGCCCTGGCCGGCACTCCGCCGGACGAGCGCGCTGAGCTCGAACGCCGCATCGAGGACGCGAACGCGGCGCGGCGGCGCTTCATCGAGGCGAACCTGCGCCTCGTCGTGTCGATCGCCAAACGCTTCTCGAACTCGGGACTGCCCCTGCTCGACCTGATCCAGGAAGGCAACCTCGGCCTCATGCGCGCCGTCGAGAAGTACGACTGGCGCCGCGGCTTCAAGTTCTCGACCTATGCCACGTGGTGGATCCGGCAGGCCATAAGCCGCGCGATCGCGGACACCGGACGCACGATCCGCGTGCCCGTGCACATGATGGAGACGATGACGCAGGTGCGGCGCGCGGTCGCCACGTTCGAGCGCGACAACGGCCGTGCACCGACGGTGGAGGAGGTCGCCGACGAGGCCGGCCTCACCATCGACCGGGCCCGCGACGCGCTCGACGTCGCACCCGACCCGGTGTCGCTGCACATTCGGCTCGGCAGCGACGACGCCGAGCTCGAGGACTTCCTTCCCGACCAGGAGGCCCCGAACGCTTTCGACGTCGCCTACGCAGAGGTCCGCCGCCAGGAGGTCCTCGCGGTGCTCTCGGACCTGACCGAGCGCGAACGCCTCGTCGTGCAGCTCCGCTACGGCCTCGCCGACGACGAACCGTGCACGCTCGAGGAGGTCGGCCGCCGCTTCGGGATCACACGCGAGCGCGTGCGCCAGATCGAGGCGAAAGCCATGTCGAAGCTGCGCCATCCGTCGCGGCCACGGCGTGCGCTCGAGACCGCCCCGGCCTGAGATCTGCCACCGCCGCGACGGCGGCGCCGACCCCTGCACGTGACGCGGGGCACCCTGGCCGGCCGCGCCTCGCGGGATCCGGTCGCACGCCGCTCGTCGCGGTGTGGCGCACCTCTCGCTAGGCCGTGAGCTGCTCGCCGTGTTTGGGGGGTCTGCCTCGCGGTCGCTTCACCGCGAGGATCCTGCCGTTGACGAAGAGCTCGCCGCCCCAGACACCGCACGGCTCGCGGCGCTCCTGCGCCCCTTGCAGGCACACGATCCTGACTTCGCAACCGCGACAGATCGCTTTCGCACGGCGGATCTCGGGGATGTCCTCGGAGAAGAACAGGCTCGTGAGCTGTCCGCTCGGGTCGGCGCAGCGTGCTCGCGTGCGGATCTCCTCGGGGTGGGCGTATCCCACCAGGCCCCCGCGGATCTCACTCATCGTGTCGGTCATCTGCCTTCCTTTCACTGTCGTCGGAAGGGTCCGGGCAAAGAAAAAGGCCACCGGCTGGTGCCGGCGGCCTTCGTGTGAACCCTTCGTGGTGTCTCACATCAGCCGTCGGCAATACCCCACTTGTGCATCGTGAACGTGGCCGCAATGGACTCGTAGGAGGCGTCTACGCGGTCGAGGTCACCGAGCACGAGCGCGCAGGGACGGTTCCCCGCCTGCACCTCGTTCTCGAGTCCGCACCTTCGCACTTCGCTCACCTTCGACTGCCCGACGACTCCGTCGATCCGCCGGATGCGGCCGCGGGCTCACCCGCGCCGTCCGAGAGTGTCCCAGCCCCGACATCCGGTGTCAAAGGAATTTATGGCAGTGGACGCCCGAGGACGTGACGGCGCAGGAACACGTCGATGCGGCGCAGCTCGTCGGCCACGACGAGGGGGTCGGACCAGCCGTGGCCCTCGTCGGGGTACACGTGGTGTTCCACGATCGCGCCCGCCTCGCGTGCCGCTGCTGCGATGGCTGCGGACTGCTCGGGCGGGACGGACTCGTCACGGCCGCCCTGGAGGATGAGCAGCGGCACAGTGATCCTGTCGGCGTTGTGCACCGGGGACCGGTCGGCGTAGACGTCCGCTGACTCAGGCAGCGGCCCCACCAGCCTGTCCGTGTAGTGCGCCTCGAAGCGCCATGTCGTCTCGGCGAGGCGGGCGAGGTCGGCGACCCCGTAGAGGTCTATCCCCGCGGCGTAGAGGTCGCCGTGGCGGATCAACGACTGCAAGACGACGTAGCCGCCGGCGGATCCGCCCATGATCGCGACGCGGCCGGCTTGGGCGAGGCCTGCGCGGAGCAGGTGTCGGACACCGGCTGCGACGTCGTCGGGATCGGCCTCACCCCACCAGCCGTGCAGCGCCTGGGTGTAGGCGCGGCCGTAGCCGGTTGAACCCCGGTAGTTGACGAACAGCACCGACCAGCCCCGCGACGTGAACCAGTGCAGGCGCGGGTTGAAGGCGAAGCGCGACTGGTCCGTGGGGCCCCCGTGGGGCCAGACCAGCAGCGGAGTCGGACCGCTCACTCCCGATGGCCGCACGAGGATCCCGTGGACGTCGTGCTGGTCGTCGCCACGCCAGGTGATGTGCTTGGTCTCACCGAGCGGGGGGAGCCCGCCGACACCGACACGCGAGTACACCGATCGCGCACCGCTCACGGGGTCGATGAGACGGATCTCCGGTGGCGTGCCGAGGTCGCTGTAGAGAGCGCAGATGAAGGAACCGGCCCACGTGACGTGCGAGTACGTGCCGGCGGGGTCGTCGACGGTGCGCACCTCTCCTGTGCCGACGTCGAGGATCGCGAGCGCCGTCGCCGCGTCGCGCGACGGCAGATACGCGATCTGGGTGCCGTCGGGTGACCACGCATAGCTGGCCGCGCCCGGCCCCCATGCGGGCAAGCCGCAGTCGGCGTCGTCGGCGACGGCCACCCGCCGCTCTCCTGTCGCGAGATCGCACACCCACAGGTTGCGCCAGCCGTTGCGGTCACTCAGGTAGGCGAGCCGGTGTGCGTCGGGCGAGAAGCGCGGCTCACCGAAGGAGACGTCCTCGTCTCCGTCGATCACGATCGGCTTCCCGTTGCCCGACCGCGACAGCACGATGCGGCCCCCGTCCCACGGCATCTGCGGCACGTCCCACTCGTGCCAGGCGACGGTGCCGTCGGGTGCGACGTCAGGGTCGAAGCAGAAGTCGGCACCTCTCGAAAGCCGCTCGGGCCAGGTGGTCGCGTCGAGGTCGACCACGCCGATGTCCTGGGTCGTGGCGGTCGTTCGCACGAATGCGACCAGGCCGCCGCCACAACGGGGCGAGCCGGCACCGGCGTCCGCGACGAGGACCTGCGTCGGACCGCCCGTGCGGTCGACCGTGCACAGGTCACCGCTTCTGGCGGCGAACACGATCCGGTGCGAGTCGGGCGTCCACGCGAAGCACCCGCCCGCATGGGAGACGTTCGTCGCCGTCGTCGGCTCGGTCGTGACGGTCACCGCCGGGCTGCCGTCCATGGCCTGGACGAGGATGTCGGTGCGGCCCCGGTATCCCTCCAGCCATGCGATCGCGGCGCCGTCGGGGGACAGCCGCGGCCCACCGCACTGGCGATACCCGACGATCACCTCGGTCGGAAGGGGGTCCCACATCAGCGGCGGCCCGTCATGTCGGCGCTGCCACTCGTCTGCGGGTCCGGTGACAGCTCCGCGCGGACGCCGCCGGTGAACACCTGCGTCGCCTCCGCGTCGAAGAGGGCGAAGACCACGTCGGTGAGCGATCCGCGGCCGGCGGTGACCACGTCTGCGATCGCACGGCTCATGATGCCGGCGGCCTCGGCGAGAGGGAAGCCGCCGACACCGGTGCCGAGTGCGGGAAACGCGACCGACGTCGCTCCCAGGTCGCGGGCGCAGGCGGCGGCTGCACGCGTCGCAGCCTCCACGAGACCGGCGTCGGTCATCAGGTCCTGGCCCATCGCAGCCGCGTGGACCACGTGACGCGCCGGCAGGTGACCGGCGCCCGTCGCCCACGCAGTCCCCGGCCGCCGCGGTGCCGACGCCATCGCCTCCGTCTCGATCTCCACCCCACCCGCGCGCTTGATCGCGCCGGCGACTCCCGAACCCATCCACCCGGCATCGTTTGCGGCGTTCACGACAACGTCGACGTCGAGCACGGCGATGTCGCCGGTGGTGACCCAGACGGCCACCCCAGCCACGTCACCGAGGTGAAAGGCAGAATCACGCCATCCCCCGCGCACAGGGCCTCTCCTCTGCAGATGCGGCAACGGGAAGCCATGCTACGCACGAATCGCGCAAGTCAGGACCGGATCGGGCCGATGACGACCTCTGACCACTCGACATCTTGGAGGTGGGCCGATGTGGACGGACCCCCGCGACGAGACTGCAGCTGCGGCGGTGGCCCACCGGGACGCGCCCGTGGGTGACAGCCTCGACCCCGACCTGGTCGCAGCCCTGCTCGAGCTCGGCGACGCCGAGTTCTTCGCCGAGCTCGTCGACGACTTCGTGACGTCGACCCGTGCGTATCTCGGCGAGCTCGACAGCGCTCTAGCCGCCGGCGACGCCGAAGCCGCCTACAAGGCGGCGCACACCATGAAGTCGTCGGCGGCCAACATGGGTGCGGTGGCGTTCTCGGAGCTGTGCCGCAGCATCGAGGCAGCCGGACGCGCCGGAGACATCGGATCACTCGGCGGCGTCGTGGAACGCCTCGAGCGCGAGTTCGAGCGGGTACGGGCCGACCTCGCCGCCGCCGCTGCCGAAGCCGCTACCTGACGGTCGGCTCAGAGCTCGAGGTGTTCGGCGAAGAAGTCGAGGACCTGATCGAGGGCGGCTCTCGTGGGGTGGCCGGGCTCGTCCACGAGGTCGTTCGTGAGGACCGAGTGCGCGATCCGCGGGATCGCGTCGGGGTTGGACGGGCCCGAGTCGATCTCCACCGCCAGGAACGCGTCGCCGAGCTCGCGCCTGAGGCGTTCGAAGCGCTCACCGGGCACGAGGCGGTCATGGGTGAACCGCAGCCCGAGGACGCAGGCTCCGGCACGCGTGCGCTCCTTCACGCGCTCGAGGTCCGCGTCGCTGATGCCGACCGCACTGCGGCCCTCGCGGCGCAACGCCACCGGTAGCGACGGCTGGCTCAGGACGGGTGCCACGACCGTGTCGTCGACCATCATCGCGAGGGCGAAGCCGCCGGTCAGACACATGCCGACGACGCCGACGCCGGGGCCGCCGCACTCGGCGTGCAGCTGCGCGGCGAGTGCCCGCAACCACGCGGTCACCGGGCTCGTGGCACCGGTCGCGAGGGTCGTGAACTCGCGGGCGATGCAGGTCCACGCCAGCGACGACAGCGCGTAGGGAACCGAGAGCCCGCGGCCCGGATCGCCGAACAGGTGCGGCATCGCCGCCGTCATGCCGCGCGCGGCGACACGGCGTGCGAAGCCGGCCACCTCGGGGGTGATCCCCGGGACCTCGTGCACGACCACGACCGCGGGGCCGCTGCCCTTGAGGTAGACGTCCCGTGTCTTGGTGTCGAAGGTGTAGGCGCGGCGCTCGAAGTCGCCGAGGTCGTCGCGCTCGTCGTTGGAGAAGGTGAATGCCGGCATCGGTCCCGCCCTCGTCTCGGACGCGTCACACTAACAACACACCGGTCAGTCGCCGGAGCCGTCCGCGGCTTCGGTGTCGCCGATGACGTCGGCACCTGAGGTCTCGGGCAGGCCCACCACGCCCAGGGTCGCGAGCATCTCAGCGGCAGCGAGGCCGAGCATCACGGTGTAGGGCCCGATCGCGCCCGACAGGGCGCTGACGAGCACGAGCCCCACGGACCCGACTGCGATCTGCAACGTGATCGCGAACGACGACAGGGTCGCACGCACCTCGGTGGGGAACATCTCGGCGAAGTACGCGTACGACACCGTCTGGAAGGCGCTGAGACCCGCCAGCGCCATGAAGTACCCCGGCGCGAACAGCCAGCGGACCTCGCTGAACACCAGCATCCAGCCCACCGCCTGCAGGAACATCGCCAGCACCGTGATCGTTCGCCGGCCGAACACGTCGGAGAGCCGCCCGCCGAGCAGGAAGCCGCCGAAGCCGAAGAAGCCGGCGCTGAAGAGGATCACGATGTAGAGCCCGCTCCACTCGTACTGGTTCTCAGCCAGGTTTCCGGCCCACACGAAACCAGGCGTGCTCGCGAGGCCGAAACCTGACGCGAGGACGACGGCGCCGAGGAGCAGCCTCCGCTGTTCACGCGCGACATGTGGGAAGAAGCCGTGCTGGACCCGCTCCGACTCCTCTGCGACCGCGAAGGCTCGTGTCTCCCGGAAGTTGCGGCGCAGCCACGCGACGATCACGAGCGGCACCAGCGCGAAGGCGTAGAAGAGGCGCCAGCCCCAGCCGCCGACCGCGTCGGCCACGATCTTGAGGACGAGAACCGCCGCTCCGCTGGTCCCGGCGATCAGGCCGAGCAGCGACAGTGCGGCACCGCGCCGGTCCGGGCGCACCTCCTCCGCGATCACGATGCTCGCGAGCGCCCCTTCCACCTGCAGGAAGCAGCGCGCTACGACCTGGAACGCGACGAACACCAGCAGCGACCACGCGGCTGTGGTCATCCCGGTCAGCACCGTGAACAGCGTCAGCGAGAGCAGCAGCACCTTGCGCCGGCCCCAGCTGTCGGCGAGGCGCAGGAACGGGTACGAGGCGAGCGCTCCGAGCCGGATCACCGCGATGCCGCCGCCGAGGGCCTCGACCGAGACACCGAGGCCGAGGGCGATCGTCGGGACCGCCACGGCGAGGAGCGTGTTGTCGTAGTTCTCGAAGAACCCCGCGAGCGTGAGCGGTGCGAGGACGCGCCACTCACGCCGGTCGAAGTCGAACATGGCACGCACGTGCGCGAACAGGGGTCCTCCCGACGCCTCGACGGTCACCGGCACACGGTGGGCGGCGACCCGGCAGTATCGCCGCCCGGCGGCACCGCTCCAAGCCACCCCGCGACTTCGTCGTGCGGGCAGGGCGAATCCGCGACCGGGGTACGCTGGCCCGGTGGAACACGCCATGCGCGCGAAGGCGGCCGGCGCCGCCAGAGCCCGAACGAGACGGACGCGCTCGGGCCGGCCGCCACGCCGGCAGTGGGCACCGATCCTCGTCCCGGTCGCAGTGGGGACGTCGCTGTTCGTGTTCGGCTTCGGCCTCGGGGCCGCCCGCTCCGTCGTGCAGGCTCCACCGTCGGTTCAGCAGGTGCGCGAGCAGTCGAACGCCGAGCTGGCGGCCCGCGACCAGGCCCTCCTCGACCGCCGCGCGGCCGTCGAACGGCTGCGCGCCCCCGCACCGGAGCCGGCTTCGCCGGCACGTGCCGAGCTCGATGCACTCGCCGAGCAGTGCAGGACGGGTGTGGCGGCGCCGGCCACGACGGCAGCGCCTGCGGGAGGCTGAGCACGCGCGTCGGCCGCAGCGTCGCTGCCGTCACCGTGGCTTCCGTGGCACGCGTACGATTCGCCCCATGTTGAAGAAGCCGTTCGTGCTCGTGGCGCTGCCGTTCCTCGTGATCGGGGTCCTGCTGCTGGTGGTATCGCTGTTCCTCGGCGGTGCCCTCTTCTGGATCGGCCTCATCGTGTCGATCGTCGTGATCCTCCTCGGCGTCGTCTTCCTCGTCGTCGCTGCCACATCGGCGGACAAGCCTTCCACCAAGCTCCTCGCGTCCGGCCAGCAGGCGCCGGCAACGGTGCTCGAGCTGACCCCACCGGCAGGCGGCGATCTCAACGCCAACCCTCAGGTCCGCTACCTGCTCGGTGTCGACGGCCCGCTCGGCCCGCGTCAGGTCGAGCTCACACAGGCCACACCGCAGATGTTCCTGCGCAAGGTGCACGAGGGCAGCGTGCTGCCGGTGCGCGTGGACCGGTCCAATCCCGACGTGGTGCTGATCGACTGGGCGCGGGCATCCGCTGTGCTCGACGGCACGGTCCCGAACATGGACCTCTGATCAGTCCCAGGAGCGGACGACGACCGTCTGGCTCGCCTGGCCCAGGAGCGTGCCCTCCTGCGCCCACAGCAGCAGTGCTCCGTGTGCGAAGCCGTGCGATGCGGCCTGGATGCGAATGTCGGCGAGCACCCACTCCGACTCGTGACGGCGCACGACGCGCAGGGTGTTGTCGAGGCTCGTGCCGCCGACGGGGTACCCGAGCGCCTGGGAGACGCCGAAGGGCACGTAGTCGCCGACGATCGCGAGAGCAGCCGCCGACGCCGAGATCGCCGGGCCGATCTCAGGGATTCGCACCCACAGGGACGAGCGCCCACCGGGTGCCGGTGTGCCGTCGAGGTCGTCGAACATGCGTGCGTTAGCGAGGCGGGCGTCGATGCGTTCGGTGATCGTGCCCTCCTGGCGCGAGAGCATGATCCGTGGCGGGCAGTCCTCGGGCGCGGGCACCTCGGGCATGACCGCCCACTCCCCTGAGACGCGCTCGGGCCGATCCCCGAGCGCCGCGTTGACCGTGAAGATCTCCTCCCCGTCGACGCTGCCGACCACCCGTGCCTGCGTGACCGAGCCGCCGACCTTCGCCTCGATCAGGGCGAGGTCGACGACCGACGGCGGGCGTGCGAAGCTCAGGTACTGCGCCACCGCCCAGACACAACGGCGACCGGTGGTCGCCTCGAGGGCTTCGACGGACGCCCCGAGGCCGACGCCGCCGAAGAGCGCTCCGAGGCCGGAGCAGACCGCGGGCGCGACGGGAAGCCGCCACCTGCACGGGTCCTCGGTTGGTTCGAGCCCCAGGAACGACCTGACCTCCACGCAGCGCAAGGTAGGCGAGCGGCGCACGCGACGCGATCTCTGGTAGCCAGTTGGGATGCGAACCGCGCTCACGGCTCTCGTCCTCGGCGCCCTTGCCGCCCTGCCGGTCGCGGGGTGCAGCACGGCTGGAGATCCCGCGGCGGAGACCTCGACCACGTCCACGGCGTCGACAGCTGCCACGCCGGCACCGCCGGCGGAGCACCCCCTGGGGGAGGACGAGACCGGAGCGTTCCGCATCGTCTCGCCCGCCTTCGCCGCGGACGGCACCATCCCGGCCAGGTACGCCTGCGACGGAGACGACGTGTCACCGCCGATCCAGTGGAACGCGGTCCCCGACGGCACCCAGTCGCTCGCGCTCGTGGTCGTCGACCACGACGCGCCGGTCACCGGCGGGTTCACGCACTGGGTAGTGGCCGGGCTCGATCCTCCCGCCGGCGGCCTCGGCGAGGGGACCAAGGAGGGGGTGGCGGGGCGCAACGACGCGGGCACCACCGGGTGGAGCGGGCCGTGTCCCCCGTCGGGGACGCACAGCTACGTGTTCACCCTGTACGCCTTCGACCACGCGACCGACTTCGGCACCGCCCCGACCCGCGCCGCCGTCGAGTCCGAGCCCGGTGTGCGCGCCACCGCGACCCTCACGGGTCGCTACCGCTGACCCACCCGAACGCGGGCAGAACGACCCGCCACCACGACAGACCACCCGCGTTTGGCGGGAGCCCCCACCCGAACGCGGGCAGAACGACCCGCCACCACGACAGACCACCCGCGTTTGGCGGGGTTGGGTCAGTCGCCGCGGAGGATTGCGCGGATGGCGGCGGAGTCATCCGCGCCGACGATGCGGTCCATCTGCTCCCACGCCGGATCGACCGCGGGGTCGAACAGGGAGGCGCGGAGGCGGCGGTCCCGCTCCGGCAGCGACGCGGCGTCGACCGTGTCGCTCACGTGGGGCGGCAGCCCGTCCTCGACGAGCGCGAACCAGTGCTCGAGGTACTCGTCGACCGGCTCGCGCACACGCGCGAACGCCGCGGGCGTGGCCCGGTAGACGAGCACCCACGGTGACGTCATCGCGTACTGCAGCGGTGTCAGCGACGCCGGCGACAGACCCTCCCAGGCCGCGACATCGAGCGTCGTGTCCGTGAGCAGGTCGTAGCAGAACCGCACGTACTCCACGTGGGCACCGAGGTCGGTGCGTGGCACCAGGTCGAGGTGGAACGCGTTCGTGCCCGGTGCCGCGACCGTGTCGAGCGTGAAGTGGGGCACCGCCGAGGCCGGCGGCGTGAACGCGTACACCATGTTGGAGTCGAGGCGGATCGCGGCCACATCGAGGCCGACGTACACGAGCCGCTCGAGTGGACCACCGACCCAGATGCGGCACTCCCCTACCCTCGAACCGTCCTGTGGCGACCGCAGCAGCAACCGTGGCCCGCCGTCCTCGCCGCTCACCTCGTCCATCCCGAAGCGCTCGACGACACGGGCGAGCACCGCCTTCACGACTGGCTGCTGTGACTCGCTGGCCGGCTCCATGAGCCGCCACGATAGGGCGTCAGCGCAACGGTACGGCGCCTCCGTGGGTCGGAAGGCCCCGCACCGAGCCGGGCGCCGCATCCCACGATCCATGGGTGGCCCACTGCTTCTCGATGTGTCGCTCCGCCCGGTTCTGGCGCGCCAGCGCGCCGAGGGCGGGTTCGACGACGTCGGTCTCCAGTGCCGGGCCGACATCGAGCACGCGGCCGAACCACGACACGATCGTCGCCATCGCCATGCGGGCGTCGCCCATCGCGAGGTCGTGGACCGCGTCGTCGATGACCACGAGCTCGGCCTTCCCCGCGCCGAAGACACCGCGCACGTCCTCGAGCGCCACCCACTCGTCGCAACCGCCTGCGACGTCGAGGACCGGTACGCCGATGCGCTCCAGGTCGGCTCGAGTGCCTTCGATGCCGTCCCATCCGTGCTCGAGCATGTCGATCACGCACCGGGCGCTCATCGGTCCGCCGTAGGTCTCGCGCACCGCGTCCACCTCGGTGCGGTCGCTGTCGAGCCAGACCTCGAACCAGTCGATCCCGTTCGCGACCGCCATCGTCGCGCGTGCGTCCACCACGCACGCCACCATCGCCAGCGCCCGGATGCGTGGGTCCTCCGCCGTGGCCCGCAGCGCCACTCGCGCGCCGAGGCTCGCCGCGAACACGGCTACGGTGGGCCACTCCTCGGTCGCGGCGCAGGCGTCCACGACGTCCATGAGGTCCTCACACATCCACGTGAGGCGCATGTCGACGGGGTTGCCGTCGCTGAGGCCCGGATGGTTGGTGATGTCGTAGCGGACCACGTCCCAGCCGTTGCGGCTGAAGAACGCCGCCGCCGACAGGTACTTGCGGAACGTCTGACCGAACGCCGTCGACATCACCACGAGCGGGCGCTCGCCGCCGCTGGGGCCGTCACCGCGCTGGTAGACGCCGCGGACCGTCTGCCCGCGCCTGTTGACCAGCTCGAACGGGACCGGCTCGGTCACGGCAGCGCACGGAACGCGACGACCGCGTTCACCCCACCGAAGCCGAAGCTGTTGCTGATCGCGGCACGCAGGCCCTTCGACTCGCGGGCCTCGTTGGGGACGACGTCGAGCGCGATCTCCGGGTCGGGGTTGAGGTGGTTGATCGTGGGTGGCAGCACCTCGTTCGCGAGCACGAGGGCCGTGACCGCCGCCTCGACCGCGCCCGCCGCCCCGATCAGGTGGCCGATCATGGACTTCACCGACGACGCCGGCGGCGGGTGCGGCCCGAACACCGCGTGCAGCGCCGCTGCCTCGGCGGCGTCGTTGAGCTGTGTCGACGTGCCGTGCGCGTTGACGTAGTCGATCTCGTCCGCGCGGAGGCGCGAGTCGGTGAGGCAGCGCTCGATCGCGAGACGGGCACCTGCGCCGTCGGGTGCGGGTGCGGTGATGTGGTGGGCGTCGGCGGAGCGACCATGACCGGCTGCCTCGGCGAGACCGCGAGCGCCGCGAGCGGCCGCGTGCGACGCCGACTCGAGCACGAGCACGGCGGCGCCCTCGCCCATCACGAAACCGTCGCGGTCGACAGAGAACGGGCGGCTGCCCGTGTGGCTGAGCGCACCGACGCGGGCGAAGCCGGCCATCGGGAGATCGATGGCGACGGCCTCGGACCCACCGGCGAGCATCACGTCGGCGCGACCCATGCGGATCTGGTCGATGGCGTCGCCGACGGCGTGGGTCCCCGACGCGCATGCCGTCGAGATCGTGAGGTTGGGGCCGCGCAGCCCGTAGCGCTGGCTCACCTCGCCCGCAGGGGCGTTCGCCATGAACATCGGGACCAGCATCGGCGACACCCGGTCGAAGCCCTTCTCGAGCAGCACCGTATGGTTGTCGACCGCGGTGGCCATGCCTCCGGAACCGGTCCCGATCGAGACGCCGGCGCGGTCGCGGTCGACGGCCTCGGTGTCGAGCCCCGCGTGCTCCACGGCGGCCACGGCCGCCGCTGTGGCGAGATGCGTGACACGATCGGCACGGCGCGCGGCCTTCTTGCCACCCATGACGGCCTCGACGTCGAGGTCACGCACGAGGGCGACGGGGTAGCCGAAGCGCTCGTCCGCGATCGCGTTCGCGCCCTCGACGAAGCGGTCGAAGACGTCGGTGGAGCCGACGCCTTGAGGGCAGGCGAAGCCGACACCGGTGACGACGACGCTCGTCTCGTCCATTCCTCGGGTTCCTCCTGGGACTTCGCCGCGAGACTTCGCCACGCCGGTCGCCGTCGCCTCCCGCAATGAGGTGTCGCCTACTTGATGAGGGGATCGCGCGGGAGCCCGAGGATGCGCTCACCGATCTGGTTACGCTTGATCTCGGACGTGCCTCCCGCGATCGACATACCACGGTGCATCAACACCATCATGTTGCTCATCGCACCGGGACCGTCCATGAACAGCGAATCGGGGCCGAGGAGCTCGGTGAAGACGGCTGCGGCCTCGTGGCCGATCTCGGAGATGACGAGCTTCGCCATCGCGCCCTCGGGGCCGGGCTGGCTCCCGGCGACCGCCCGGTTCGCGCTGCGCAGGTTGAGGAGCCCCATCGCCTGCAGGCTCGCCGCGTACCGGCCGATGCGGCCTGCGCCGCCGTAGAGCCTTTCGGGGTGCGCGTCGAAAAGCGGGACGAGCGCCGACGCCGGCAGCGACATGGCGCCGGTCCCACCGCCGATGCTCACGCTCTCGTTGCCGAGTGTCGCGCGGGCCACGGTCCAGCCACCGTCGACGGGGCCGACCACGTCGTCGTCGGGCACGAAGACGTCGTTGAAGAACACCTCGTTGAACTCGCTGGCGCCGATCGTCATCTTCAGCGGCCGCACCTCGACGCCGTCGGCGTGCATGTCGATGGCCATCATCGTGATGCCGTCGTGCTTGGGCACGTCGGGGTTGGTGCGCACCGTCGCGAAGCCCATGCCGGACACGTGTGCGCCCGACGTCCACACCTTCTGGCCGTTGACGAGCCAGCCACCCTCCACCCGGGTGCCGCGGGTCTTGACCCCGGCGGCGTCGGATCCGGCGTCCGGTTCGGAGAACAGCTGGCACCAGATCACGTCCTGGCGCAGGGCGGGCAGCACCCAGCGGTCGAGCTGGTCCTGGGTGCCGAACTGGATGATCGTGAGGATGTTCCAAGCGGTGATCCCGTAGTCGGGAGCGGAGATGCCGGCCGCCTTGAACTCCTCCTCGATCACGAGCTGCTCGATCGCTCCCGCCTCGCGTCCGTAGGGCTTGGGCCAGTGCGGCATCACGTACCCGGTCTCGATGAGCCGATCGCGGGTCGCGGCTGCCGGTGCGTCACGGACGCTGTCGACGAACTCGCGCACGTCGCGCCGGATCTGCTCTGCCTCGGCAGGCAGTGCCACGGCCTTGGCACGCTGCACGCCGCGGCGCACGAGGTCCGTCAACTCGACGGCCGCGTCGTCCGCGTCGATCAGGGTGAGCAACGAGGTCGCGCGCCGCATGTACAGGTGCGCATCGTGCTCCCACGTGATCGCGATGCCGCCGTGGACCTGTGTGTTCAGGTTGGCGCACAGGTCTGCTGCCGGTGCCGCGAGGGTCGCGGCCACCGCCGCCGCGTAGTGGAGCTGGTCGCCACCGGCGGCGGCTGCTCGCGCGGCATCCCAGACGGCACCGGTGGCGAGCTCGACGGCGACGGCCATGTTGGCGCAGTGGTGCTTGACGGCCTGGAACGTCGCGATCGGCCGGCCGAACTGCTCACGCTCCTTTGCGTAGGCGGCGGCGAGCTCGGTGCACTCCTGTGCGACACC
>JAIBAC010000312.1 GCA_019695375.1 Acidimicrobiia bacterium | reverse complement strand
GTCATCGGCGGTGTGTCCGAGGCCGACGACCCGTGGCTCGCGCAGATGTACGCGGCCGGGGTTTCGGGCAGCTACGACGTCCTCGCACCGCACCCGTACCAGGCTCCGTCCGACCAGGGACCCGAGCTCGCCGACGACGGCACGATCTACCGGCTCGCGCACATGGCCGCAGTGCGCGGTCTCATGGTCGCCAACGGCGACGCCGCCAAGGAGCTCTGGATCGGCGAGGTCGGCTGGTCGACGCACACGAACGCCGTGAACACGCCGAACTGGGCGCTCGGGGTGACGCCTGCGAGTCAAGCGGCGTACACGACGCGCACCCTCGATTTCGTGCGGTCGCAGCTCCCGTACGTGTCGAAGGTCTTCTTCTACACCGACCGCGACACCGGCGACAGCGACCCGCACCAGAACGGGTTCGGCCTGCTCAACCACGACCTGTCCGAGAAGCCGGCGTTCGCGGCGCTGCGTGCGTACACGTCGGACAAGGGCGGCTACGACGTCTTCCCCTCCACCGTCGGCGCAGGGGCACCGCCGAACGTGGCACCCGATCCGGACCCGGGTCCCGCCGCCGCTCCGCGATCGCAGCAGCAGCAGCAGCCTGCCACGGGGTCCACCGGGGTCACACGTGAGCGGCGCCAACAGGCGATCCGGCAGTGGCGACCTGATCCGCACTACCTCGCGGCACATCTGGCGGCATCCGCTCTCGCCGCAGCCGGCCGCTGAGACCGGCGACCGGCGCCCGCGCTGAAGGAGAGGAGTGCCCCGTCGAGGGCCGAGGGGCTTGCCGTTCCGGGGCCGGTGTCGGGCGATGTCTCGCGGGCTGACTCCAAGGCGGCGCCGCGCAGCGCCGGCTCGGGTCAGCGGAGCACGTGCTTGAGGCCGCGCCCGGCACGCCACACCGCGTGCTTTGTCGCATCGGCGGCGGGGGAGGCACCCACCGGGCGCGGGTGCATGCCGAGGCCGGCGAGCGTGCGGTTGATGCGATGCAGCTCGATCTCGGTCTGGGTGCGCCGCGTCTGGAACGTGAGGCTCAACGACACCGACCAGTCGTCGTCGCCGACCGCGACCCAGTGCGGCACGTTCCACGGCAGGTGCACGCCGCCCCCGGGTTCGAGGCCGACGGGTACGCCGCGCTCCAGGACCGCATCGGGGACCTGCAGGTTGCGGTGCCCTTCTGTGGCGAGGGCGTGGTCGTTGTGGGGGAGCACCTCGGGATCGTCACGGTCGAGGAACGTGATCGTCTTGGCGCCGCGGATCTGCAGGAGCGTGCCGTACTCGAGGTCGTTGTGCAGCGGCGTCACCGCACCTGCGGACGACACGAACAGGTACAGGTGCGACGACGCGATCGGCGAGTCGACCGCGCTGACGAGCGGATCGAGCTCGGCGACGAGGCGGCGGTGGAGCTCGCCGTACGCCGGGTCGGTCTCGGGACGCTTGAGCGCCACCCACGAGCCTGCACGGTCGATGTTGCGGATCGTCTCGAGCACACCCGCCGACGGTGTGCGCGCGGCCTCCGGATCGCTCACGATGTCGAGGTCGCCGAGGTTGTACTCGACCTGATCGGCATCGAGACGCCCCGCGAGGGCCACGATCGCATCGAGGCCGAACAGGTCGTCACGGCCGTCGAGGTCGTGCCCGATCCGGAACGGACCCCTGTCGAAGCGGTCGAGGAACTCGCCTGTATCCACCTTCAGCATCGAACACCGTCCTCTCGGTCCATTGCTCTGCGCACGGCGGACACCGTGCGGCGTTTGACTTCCAGGAGGGCCGGGCGCGCGCGGCGCACGACGGCGAGGGCCGCACGTCCCGCCGGATCCGAGCGCGCGACGACGAGATCGGCGATCGCGACGCGGTCGCCCCACACCTTCTCGACGAGCGGGTGCCCGGGCACCGCGCACGAGTCGACCCTGCGCAGCCGGGTGTCGTGGAGCGCCACCGACTCCTCCGAGAACATCAGCATTCCCGGGCCGTAGGCGGCGAACGCCTCATCGTAGGCGGTCTTGAGGGCCCAGCCCGACGTGCACTCCGGATCCAGCACGCACACGTACATAGCCACCGCATCGCCGTCGACGCGCAGAGCGACGAGGCGTGCACGCCCCTCGCGGTGCAGTGCTGTGACGGCGTCGCGGAAGAAGGTCTCCTCGCCGGCGGCACGCAGGGATGTCCCGGCGCCGCCTCCGCCCTTCCAGCCGCCGTCCTCGAGCGCCAGGAACTCGTCGAGCCAGGCTCCCGCGTCCGCGCCCGGCGCCAGGACGTCGAGGCCCGTGCTCCCGAGGTCGCCGAGGCGGCGCATGCGACGCCGGATCTCGCGCAGGGTCTTGGCTCCGCGCTGGGCCTTCATGTAGGCGGTGCCGCTCTCGGCGGGGACGAACTCGGCTCGCTGGAACTCGTCGAAGCGCCACGAGCGCGCATCGCGGCGCGCGAGCACGGTGTCGAGCGCCGCGCGCAGCGGACCGCTCGCATATGTGCGCGGCAGGCGGACCAGTTCGGGGTGCAGCGGGTTGGAGTCGAACCAGTCGAGGAACGCGTCGAGCGTCGCCGCGGCGTCGGCGGCTCGCACGAGCGGTGTCGTGAGCGCACACTGGGAGTGTTTCCACAGCGATGCCACGCGGACGGGAACGCGACCGAGCGAGCGGTCGTGCACGAGCGGGAACACGCCGGTCAGCACCTCGCGGCCGTCGTCGCGTCGCCCCAGCACGCAGACCACGTCGACGCGGCGCTCCCGGTCGAGGGCCGCCAGCGCGGGCGCCCCGAGCGCAGGCCCGTAGAACGGGTTCGCCTCCGCCGCGTCCGTCTCGAGCGCCGACCACGCGTCGACGGCTCCCCGCAGCCACCGGCCGCGGGGGTCGACGAGCACGCGGTGCGACACCAGGGGCACGTCCCCGGCCGGTGAGTGCGGCCCTGGTCGTCGTGCGGCCCCACTGAGTCTCGCGGCGGCGGCGCCGAAGCCGCCCGCCTCGTGGACGCGATCGCGCGCCTGCGCGACCAGCTGCTGCGGCTGGGCGTCGGGGTCGGGGT
>JAIBAC010000002.1 GCA_019695375.1 Acidimicrobiia bacterium | reverse complement strand
GCGCGGCGGCGGGCTCGACGCCGCCCTCGACGCCTTCGCCCTTGCCTTCGGCCTCGGCGCCGTGCGCGGCCGCGCGGAGGTGCTCCTCGGGCTCGGACGCGTCACCGAGGCGCGCGACGCGGCAGCCGCGGCCGTCGCCGAAGCCCGCCGGACCGACGAGACCGCCGCCCTCGCGTCGGCCCTGTCGGATCAGGCCCTCGTGGAGGCGGTCGCCAACGGTCCTGTCGCTGTCAAGCACGCGGCGGCGAGCGTGCGAGTCTGGCGCCGCGCCGGTGAGGACGCGCTCGACTGGCCACCGCTGTTCTCTCTCGGGCTCGCGCTCGAGCGCGCCGATCGCTACGACGAGTGCCTGGACACGCTCACGGAGCTGCGCGCATGGCTCGACAGCCGCGGCCTTCTCGACCAGGTGCCCCGCTGCGTGCGCACGGAGGTGACCGCCGCGTTCCTCGGTGGTCGCTGGGCGCGGATGGAGGAAGCCCTCGCCGCCGCGATCGACGTGAGACGCGACGAGCCCAACCACGAGATGGGCCCGATTTGGGCGGCGTACGCAGCGCTGGCCGCTGCCCGCGGCGACGAGCGCGGGCGGCGCCGCGGCCTCGAGCGCAGCCGCGAGGCGCTCGCCGCGAGGACCACACCGTTCGACCGGGCGTTGTCGGCCTGGTGGCGCTCACTGGGCCACGCGATGCGCCTCGAGCTGCGCGAGGCGTACACCGCGAGCCTCGAGGCCGTCGACAGCGCGATCTCACTCGGCGCCGCGAACCTCGTCTCGCGCTCGGTGCCGGGCCTCGCGATGCTCACGGGCGTGCTCGGCGTCGAGCCCGTGATGGACCTCGACGCCGTCTTCCGCGACTCCGCCGCAGGGGGCACACGGCCTTCCCTGCCGGCTGGGGAACTGCTCGTCACCGCCTTCACGACATCCGACTCACCACGGAGGGCTCTGATCGAGGCCGCGGAGCTCTACTCCGGGACCGAGAACCGCCTCGGGATGGTGTTGACCCTTGCCTGCGTCGAGTTCACCCCCGGTCCCGACGCCATCCCGACCCGGCTCGGCGAGGCGGCGCGGGAGATCGCCGCATCGCTGAGCATGAACGACGCTCTCGTCGCTGCCCTGATGGGGGGAGCACCAGCGCATGCGGCTGTCCGGAGTCACTTGCCGTAGGTCTCGATCTGGTCCTCGAGGTCCTCGGTGTGCTGGTTGGTCTGATCTCTGACCTCACCCGCACGTTGCACCGCTCCAGGCATCCCTCCGACCTGTTGCGGTTCCTGCTGCTGCTGCGGCTGCTGCGGCTGCTGTGACGGACTCGCCGTGCCGGCGCACCCCGCCAGGAGGCAGACCGACACGAGCGCTCCGGCCGCGACCCGGTTGCGGCCACGCGGCCATCGACGTTCGGTGCTCATGGGTTCTCATCGGCACCGCGGAGGGCCAGGCTTTCACGGAAAGCGTCGTCACAGCGCAGCCGGGCGCGACTGGACGGCTGCCATACTGTGGCTCCGATGAGCAAGCAGCCGGTGTTGACACCGCAGTCCGAGGACTTCCCTCGCTGGTACCAGGACGTGATCGCAAAGGCCGAGCTCGCTGAGAACGGCCCTGTGCGCGGCACCATGACGATCAGGCCATGGGGGTACGCGATCTGGGAGCGGATCCAGGCCGACCTCGACTCGCGCATCAAGGAGACCGGTCACGAGAACGCATACTTCCCTCTGTTCATCCCGATGCCGTTCTTCGAACGCGAGGCTGATCACGTAGAGGGGTTCAGCCCCGAGCTCGCGGTCGTGACCCACGGTGGTGGCGCCGAGCTCGGCGAGCCGGTCGCGGTCCGCCCGACGTCGGAGACAGTGATCGGCGACTGCATGAGCCGCTGGATCCAGTCCCACCGCGACCTCCCGCTCCTGCTCAACCAGTGGGCAAACGTGGTGCGCTGGGAGCTCCGCCCGCGGCTGTTCCTGCGCACGAGCGAGTTCCTGTGGCAGGAAGGGCACACCGCTCACGCATCCCGCGAGGAGGCGGTCGAGGAGACGCTGCGGATGCATCGCGTCTACTACGACCTGATGCATGACACCCTCGCCATGAACCCCGTGCTCGGGCGCAAGACCGCTGCCGAGCGCTTCGCAGGCGCCGAGCTCACCTACACGCTCGAGGGCCTCATGCGTGACGGCAAGGCGCTGCAGATGGGCACCAGCCACTACCTCGGCCAGAACTTCGCGCGTGCCTTCGACATCACCTTCAGCGACACCGACGGGCAACTCGCTCACTGCCACACGACGTCGTGGGGTGTGTCCACGCGCGTCGTCGGGTCACTGATCATGACCCACGGAGACGATCGCGGGCTGCGGCTGCCACCTCGTGTCGCACCGGTGCAGGCAGTGGTGATCGCCATCCGCGACGAGGTCGCCGCCGACGCTCGTGAGCTCCACGCAGAACTCGAAGCGGCAGGTGTGCGCAGCCGCCTGGACGACGACACGCACACGGGCTTCGGTCGACGCGCGACGGACTGGGAGATCAAGGGTGTTCCCGTGCGCCTCGAGCTCGGCCCACGTGACGTCGAGCAGGCTGCTGTGACGGTCGTGCGCCGCGACACCGGCGAGAAGGCCTCACATCCCCGCTCCGGGATAGGTGCCGCTGTGGTCCGGCTGCTCGACGACGTGCAGGCGAGCCTGCTCGCGGAGACGACGGCGCGCCGCGACGCCGAGACCCGCGATGGGGACGGCCCCGATGCAGTCCTCGACGGCGGCGCCGATGGGTTCACCCGCATCGCGTGGTCGTCCCTCGGAGAGGCGGGTGAGGCGACGATCGCCGAAGCCGGCTACACGGTCCGCTGCCTGGTGTCACCCGACGGCGGGGTACCCGGAGCCGACACGCCCGACGACGGTCTCGTCGCATACGTCGCCCGCGCGTACTGACGTGGGGACGCGAGCGTGCGTCACAGGACGTTTCACGTCCCCACGTCCGCACCGCCCGTCCACGTGGGGACGCAGATCGGCGTCACAGGCCCTTTCACGTCCCCACGTCCGCACCGCCCGTCCACGTGGGGACGCAGATCGGCGTCACAGGCCCTTTCACGTCCCCACGTCCGCACCGCCCGTCCACGTGGGGACGCAGATCGGCGTCACAGGACGTTTCACGTCCCCACGTCGGGGGTGGCCGCGCGGCCCGACTCAGGTCGTGTTGCGCTCCACCAGCGCCTCGACGATGCGCCGGCCTGTGGCTTCGTCCGATGCGTACACGACGACGACCGCGTCGCGGTAGGGCTGGTACCACCAGACACGCGTCATGTCGGAGGTACCGCTGATCTCGGCGGTGCGAAGCTGCACGGCGTCGAAGACCGTGTCGGAGAACTCGCCGACCTTGCCGTCCGATCGCAGCCCCGTCTCGAACGATGCTGCGAAGTCGGTTCCACGGGTGGCTGCGGGGTCGAGCACGACTGCCGCCGCGTAGCCCCCGTTGTCCGCCTGCTTCGGGTCGGTGACCACGATGGTCGCTCCGTCGCGGCGGTAGGGGACGTTGGCGAGGACCCCGGGGTGCTTGTCGAGCTCGACCGACATCCCGGTGACACGGGTCGGCAGGATCGTGGCGGCCTCGTCCGGTGCCGGCGCGAGCTTGTCACCACCGGCCGTCAGGTACAGAACGGCTGCCACGATCACCCCGACGACCACCACCGTGCCCCCCGCGATCCAGGCGACCACGGCACCGCGTGAGGGGCGCTTCCGCGATGACGTGGCCGCCGCGGCCTTGTCCGTGGCGGACTTGTCCCCCGCCGACGCCCGGTACCGCGCCACCAATGGGGACTCATGGGACGCGGGCGGGGACGCCGATGCGTTTGGTGACGGTGGCGCCGGCAGCGACGCCGCCTGAGACCGCGGCATCTCGCTCGTGGCTCCGTACCAACTCGTGTCCATGGCCGCAAAGCGGTCGGGTGACGGCGGCGCGGGCTGGCGCGGCGGGGTGGGAGGACCGAGCCGCCCGCCGTCGAGGGCCTGCGGGCCGCTGGGTACAGCATCCGGCGCAGAGCTCTCACGGCCGTCGCCCGCAGCCGGGGGCGGTGGGAAGAGCGGGGGTCGCGGGGGTGTGGGGGCCTGCATGTTCTCAGTTGGTCTGCCCCGCCCCGGCAGAGCTTAGGCGCCGGTCACCAGGTAGATGCCGTAGCCCATCGCGACGACGGCGGCCGTGAGCCCGATGACCGACACGACCGCGCCGGCAACCGCGAGCCTGCGTGCGCTCGCCGGTTTGCCCGCCGCGGCTGCCCGCCTCACTCGCGGACCGGTCCCGAGGGCGTGCACGGCGGCGGCGGCCGCGCTCACGACGACAAACACCATCTTCTCGGCGAAGGCCCTGCCGAGGCTGCCTCCTGCCGGCGTCTCCATGATCAGTGCGAGACCGCTGAAGAGCAGGAGCACGAACGCGCCCCAGGCCAATGGCTGGAACCGGCGCGCCGCTGCGGATACGATCCGGCGCCCCTCCGGCTCGTCGCGACCCGTGCGGCGCAGCGCCGGCATCAGCATCGCGATCGTCAACTGTCCACCGATCCAGACCGTGACTGCCAGGACGTGGACGCAGAGGAGGAAGAACCGCATGCACCCGATCCTGCCCACCTGTCCACGTGGCGGGCCAATGCGCAAGCTGCTCGCGGGGGTCCTCGTCGCCGTCACGCTCGGCGGGACGGCATGCGCGATCGCGAACGAGCCGGAGCGGGACGAACAGGGACAGGTCAAGGAACAAGGCGACGTCTCGATCTTCCATCTCCGCCTCGGGGACTGCACACAGGACGCGTCACTGGGACTGGTCTCGAACGTGGGCGCGGTCCCTTGTGACCAGGAGCACGCGTACGAGGTCTTCGCCGTCGCGCAGTACCAGGGCGACACCTATGACGCGGCGAAGATCGACAGCTTCGCGCAGGAGGTGTGCGCGGCGGAGTTCAAGACGTTCGTGGGACGCGATGTGTCCGACTCCGTGCTCGATGTGACCTACCTCACGCCCACTGCCGACTCGTTCGGCCGCGACGACCGCGAGGTGGCCTGCCTGGTGGGATCGGGCGCGGCGCCCACTACGGGAAGCCTCCGCGGCGCCGATCGCTGACCTACCGCGGTTCAGCGCGGCGGCTTCGTCGTATCCTGAGCCAATGGTCGACTTCATCCTCGCGATCGGGATCGTCGCTGTCGTCGTGACACTGTTGGTCACGGTCCTCGTCCTCTGGGGTCTCGCACGTTCGTTCCGGTCGCTGCGCCGCCAGGCCGGGCGCGCGACCCGCCGGATCCAGGAGCACATCCCACAGCAGGCGCTCGGCTCGCAGACCTGGTGGCTCGCGGGTCGCCTCGATCGGGTCGAGGAGAAGGCCGGCTACGCCTGCGCGTGCGCGGCACCGACGTTCCTGGCCGACGAGGTGCGGGGCCTCGCCGCCGAGTTGAGGGCGGCGTCCGCGGCGGTGCGCCTCCAAGTGCAGGCGGCATCTCGGCTCGCGGGTGACTTGAAGGTCCGCGAGGCCGATCGCCTCGAGGCTGCCGTCGTCGACCTCGAGCGTGGAGCGAACCAGCTCGTGGTCACCGCCACCCATCTGGGTGGTCTGCACTCGTCCCGTGAGGGAGTGAGCTCAGGCGAGCATGTCCGCCGCCGCGCCGCGGCGCTCGACTCCGCCGTCGACGAGCTCGAGGCGCTCGAGCACCCGGATCCGGCGCGGGCGCTGGCACCGCCTCCGCTCGCCGATCCCCTCGCAGCGGACCTCCGGATGACCACCTGGACCGAACGCCGTCGCTGAGCTCGCTGCGGGCACAGCGACCGTCGAGCTAGATCCCGACGATGCGGACGCCTGTCCGGGCGCGATAGCGCTTGTTCAGCCCGATGAGCAGTGGCGTGAGCGCCTCGATCGCAGACGCGTTGTGCAGCCCACCGGCGTCGACAGAACGCAGGCCGGGAATCGAATCCACGAGGCTCATGACGCGGTCGAGGGCGCCGCGGTCGTCCCCACAGCAGAGGACGTCGAAGTCGAGCGCCACGTCGGTCTCCACCAACGACCTCGCGGGCACGTGGTGCATCGCAGCCACCACGCGCACGGTCGGCAGCCGCGCCTGGATCCCGAGCGCGATCGAACCCGATGACGGCACCACCGGCTCCGGCTTGCCCCCGATGAACGCCACCGCGTTCGCCATCGAGAGGAGAACCTTGCCGCGGGCGGCGTTCTCGACCTCGACCGCGGTCGGCATGGCAGCCTCCCACGGCACAGCGAGGACCACGACATCGCCGAACGACGCGGCATCGAAGTTGCCGCCGCCTTTGATGTTGGACATCCCGAGCTCGTCGGCGATCCCGACCGCACGTTCAGGCGAGCGCGAGCCCAGCAGCACATCGTGACCGGCGAGTGCGAGGCGGACTCCCACACCTCGCCCTGCAGGTCCGGTGCCACCGAGAATCCCTACGTGCATCGGAGAACTCCTTGGGACTGAGGGGTCCGGACCGCACGGACCGCAGGCACCCGGTGCCGGCTGCGGTGCAGTAGCTGGAGCCAGCGAGCGGTGCGTCAGTCTAAGGCCCACCTCGACGGGACCGCTACCCTGCCGCCGTGGTGGCGTCCTCCGATTCCGTGCCCGGGCCGCGGCTGCCCGCCTACGGTCGCGGGACCCTGGCAGAGGTCCTCCCATCGGCGCTCGCGCTGGTGGATCCTCACGACTCCACGGCAGATCCGCTGGCCCTGCGTGAGTCCCTCGGCACGTGCGAGCGGGTCTGCGTGCTGCTCGCCGACGGTCTCGGCAGCGACGTCGTCGAACACCACCGCGACGTCGCACCGACGCTCGCGGCGATGCGCGCCGAGACCGGTAGCCGGCAGATCGACACGTGCTGCCCGTCGACGACGGCCACGAGCATCACGTCGTTCGGGACGGGCACGGCACCGGGCCGCCACGGCGTCGTCGGCTACACGGCGTGGATGCGTGAGGTCGGCGCGGTCGTCAACCTGATCCGGTTCAACCGCTACGGCGAGTCGAAGTCGAACACGCTCGTCCGCCGCCTCGTACCGGAGCAGCTCCAGGCGAACCGGACGGTGTTCGAGCGCGCCGTCGCGGCAGGCGTGGCCACCACCACCGTGTCGGACCGCCGCTTCTCCGACAGCGGCCTCACGCGTGCCGCTCTCCGTGGTGGCAACTACGCCGGCTGGGACTCACCTGACGAGATCCCGGAGCTCGTCGCGGCCGCCCTCGGAGAGGGTGACCGGGCGCTCGTCTACGCCTACGACCCACGCTTCGACCACGCCGCGCACGGAAGCGGCATCGATGGTGAGGACGCTGTCACCGCCCTCGCCGCGGTCGACGCCGTGGCAGCGCGTCTTCGTGACGAGCTGCCTGCGGGATCGGTGCTGCTCGTGACCGGCGACCACGGGATGGTCGACGTGGCGGAGGGCCGCATAGACGTCGACGACGACGCTGCCCTCGCCGGCGGCGTCCGCGCCCTCGGCGGCGAACCTCGCTTCCGCCATGTCTACGCCCGTGATGGTGCAGCCGGCGATGTGCTCGACGCATGGTCCGAGCGCCTCGGTGAGGTGGCCTGGGTGCTGCGCGGTGCCGACGCGATCGCAGCAGGCTGGTTCGGGCCTCACGCCGGCCCCGAGGCCCGCAACCGCATCGGCGATGTCGTGGCGGCCTACCACGGCGAGGGCGGCGTGTTCTGCCGCCGCGTCGACCCGCGCCAAGCCGAGCTCATCGGCCACCACGGCAGCCTCACTGCGGCCGAAGCGGTCGTCCCGCTCCTCGCCGCACGGACCTGACGACGCCTCGAATCGAGTCTGAAGCTGTAGCGTCCACGTTGTGAGCCACCTGATCGCCTTGACGTGGACCGTGGAAGACCTCGCCGGCGCCGCCGCCGAGCTCGCACGGATCGGCTTCGACCTCGATACGCCCGATGCCCTCACGGTGGGCGAGGTCACGTTCGAGCTCGAGGCCGGTGGCGATGAAGTCGACGAGCCCGGCCTGCGTGCCTGGTCGTTCTCAGGCGAGTCGGACGGCCCGATCCGCCTCGACCCGTCGACTCTTCCGCCCACGACGCTGCGGAGCGCGGCACCGGTCCCGCGGGACGCCGCGCACGCCAACGGTGCAGATCACGTCGACCATGTCGTCGTCATGGTGCCTCGCCTCGAGACCTCGATCGCCGGTCTCGAGGAGTACGCCGGTGCCGACTGCCGGCGGCGTGGCGAGGTCAAGGGCCTGCCGGCGGCGTTCCTGCGTGCGGGTGAAGCGGTGCTCGAACTGATCGAGATGCGCTCGCTGGCCGGGCCACGCCTGTGGGGCGTCGCCTTCGCGGTGGACGACTGCGACAAGACCGCGGCCGTAGTGCGCGAACGTGGCGGCACCATCACCGACCCGAGCCGCTCGATCCAGGGCGGCCGCATCGCACAGTGCCCGGGGGATGTGCTCGGTGCCACGATCGCGTTCGTCGAAGCGGCACCAGCGCAGAGAGGCAGGAGCGCGTGACCACGTTCCGCCGCCAGCTCGCCGGCGACAAGGAGGGCCCCCTCACCGCCGGAGTCGTGATGATCGGCGACGAGCTCCTCTCGGGCAAGGTCCGCGACGCCAACGGCCCCTATCTAATCGACGCGTTGCGTCGTCACGGGCTCGATCTCGAGGAGATCCATTTCGTATCCGACGACGTCGACGCCATCATCGAATCGGTCGACCTCGTGCGCCACCGCCGTGACATCTGCTTCACGTCCGGAGGTATCGGACCCACCCACGACGACGTATCGATGGAGGCCGTCGCCAAGGCCTTCGGCATGGAGCTCGAGCTGCGCGAGGACCTTGCCGCCGTGGTCGCCACCTTCTTCGGCAACGACGAGAGCGGCCAGGCCTGGCAGAAGATGGCGATGGTGCCGACGGGCTGCCGGCTGCTCGACCTCGCCACGGCGTGGCCGGCGTACACCGTCGAGAACGTCGTGATGCTCCCGGGTGTCCCCCAGATCTTCCGGCGCCAGGTCGACGCGCTCCTCGCTGGACTCGGGTCGCGACCGGTCGTGACCAACGTCGCGTACTTCCGCATCGACGAGGGTCAGCTCGCGCGCCCGCTGACCGATCTGGCCGAGGCGTTCGCCGGCGCGGTCAGCTTCGGGAGCTATCCGGTCATCGGCGAGGTCGAGTACCAGGTGAAGGTCACGATGGACAGTCGCGATCCCGCGGCGCTCGCCGAAGCCACCCGCAACCTGCTCGAACGCTTCCCCGAGCAGGTCGTGCACGCCGTCGAAGAGGACATCTCGAACCTCGAGGGCCGCTGACGGTGATGTCCGGCCGCCCGCGGTCGGCGCTGCTCGAGTTCCTGAGGACGGAGCAGTCCGCCGGTGCGGCGATGGTCGTGGCCGCGCTCGTGGCTGTCGTCTGGGCGACACTGAGCCCATCGGGCTACCCGGAGTTCTGGGCGACCCCTCTCACCCTGCCGCTGCCGGGCCTCGACCACTTCACGTTGAAGGCCTGGGTCGACGACGGCCTCATGACGCTCTTCTTCTTCGTCGCCGGTCTCGAGATCAAGCGCGAGGTCACGGTCGGCGAGCTGTGCGGCCGCCGGGCGGCTGCGATGCCCGTGCTCGCCGCAGCTGGAGGAATGGCGGTCCCGGCGCTCGTCTTCGTGGCGTTCACGGCCGGCGATCCCGCTATCCGCGGCTGGGCCGTCCCGACTGCGACCGACATCGCCTTCGTGGTCGGCGTCTGCGCACTCCTCGCAAGCCGTGTCTCGGCGTCGGTGAGGCTCTTCTTCCTCGCGCTCGCGATCGCCGACGACATCGGCGGGATCCTCGTGATCGCGCTCGTTTACGCGACCGGGGTCTCGTTGCCGTGGCTGCTGGCCGCTGCAGGTGGTGTGGCAGCGATCCTGGTCCTGCGCCGCGCCCGCGTCGCGCGGGTGTGGGCATACGTGCCCTTCGGGGTCTGGATCTGGTACGCGATGCTCCTCTCGGGCGTACACCCGACGATCGCGGGTGTGGTCGTCGGCCTGCTCATGCCCGTCGGCCCCTTCCACGGCGGCGACGACGTCATGGATCTCATCGAGACGCGCCTGCATCCCTACACGAGCTTCGTCATCGCCCCTGTCTTCGCGCTCGCCAACGCGGGAGTGGCCCTGTCTGCGGCCTCGGTCGAAGCAGCGCTGCAGGCACCGGTCTTCTGGGGGATCTTCGCCGGACTCGTGGCGGGCAAGCCGCTCGGCATCTCCCTCGCGTCCTGGGCGGGCTATCGCGCCGGTCTCACCGAGCGCTCCACACTGGCGTCGATCGTGCTCGCATCGCCGCTGGGCGGCATCGGCTTCACGGTCGCGCTGTTCATAGCCACACTCTCGTTCGAGGACCCCGAGACCCTGTCGCACGCGCTGATCGCGATCCTGGCGGCGTCTATCACAGCCGCGCTCGCGAGCGCCGCGTCACTGGAGATCGGCCTCCGCCGGCGCAAACCTTGAACTTAAAGCTCAGGTTGAGGCCTTGCTCTGCCGATAGGGGGCTCTGATGGAGACCATCGAGCTCGACAGGACGCTTACCGCCCATCCACGCCGGCGGCGCGCCGACAGCCCGCGGCCCCGTATCGCGGTCGTCGATCCCGAGGGACGTACGCGCCTGATCGCGCTGCGACGCGGGGACACCACGATCGGACGTGATCGCAGTTGCGACGTGGTCCTCCGCGACGACGCGGCGTCGCGGCGCCACTGCGTGGTGCACGTCTCGCCGCGCGCGAACGTGACGGTCACCGATCTCGCGTCCCACAACGGCACACGCGTGGGCGACGACCTGATCGACCCCTTCGGCTCCGTGAGGCTCGAGCCCGGCGCGGTCGTCGAGATCGGCGAACACCTCGTCAAGTACGTACCCGAGGGGGCCGCTGACTCGTACCTGCACCTGCGCGTGGCGGGGTTCTCCATGCGCGATCCCTTGACAGGCCTTGCCAACCGCGCGGGCTTCGACGCCACGATCGAGGCCGCGTGCGCGCGGGCCGCGGATGCACACCAGGCGTTCGCCCTCGTGCTCTGCGACGTCGACCGCTTCAAGGCCGTCAACGATCGGCACGGCCACGCCGGCGGCGACGCCGTGCTGCGCTCGGTCGCACGCGTGCTCACGACCCACACCCGCGGCAGCGACGTCGTGTGCCGCTACGGCGGCGAGGAGTTCGCCGTGGTGCTGACCGCAACCGACGGTCACGGGGCACGCCTGACCGCCGAGCGCCTCCGCCACGCGGTCGCTCGGGAAACGGCGGTCACGGCATCGTTCGGCGTCGCGGTGTGGGAACCGTCGTGTTCGACACCGGACGCGATCGTGGCTGCCGCCGACGCCCGCCTCTACCGGGCGAAGTCGTCGGGCCGCAACCGCGTCGCCGGCTGATCAAGCCTCGCTCATGCTCCGGTGAAGAGCCGGCGGACCTCTTCCTCCGAGTCGGGCGTGACGAGCGCGAGCACCTCGTCGCCGGCCTCGAAGACGGTGTCGCCGTGAGGCACGACGACGTGCTCGTCGCGGATGATGGCCACGAACGTCGAATCCTTGGGGCGGCCGACGTCGCGGACGCTGCGGTCGACCACCGGTGCGTTCGGAGCGAGCTTGATCTCCACGAGCTGCGCCTGCCCACCCTCGAGCTGGAGGAGTCGCACCAGCGTGCCGACGGTGACGGCCTCCTCGACGAACGCCGTGATGAGGTGCGGGGTCGACACGGCGACGTCGACACCCCACGTCTCGTTGAAGAGCCACTCGTTCTTGGGATGGTTCACGCGTGCGATCACGCGCTCGACCGCGAACTCCTGCTTGGCGAGCAGCGAGACCACGAGGTTGTCCTCGTCGTCTCCTGTGGCGGCGACGAGGACGTCGACCGTGCCGAGCTGCGCTTCACGCAGCGAGCTCACCTCGCACACGTCGGCCTGGATCCAGTGCACACCCGCCTCGGTGCGTTCCTGCTGACGGGCTACCACGAGGGGGTCCTGCTCCAGCAGCAGGACGTCGTGGCCGCTCTTGGCGAGGTCGTTGGCGATGAACAGGCCGACGTTGCCGGCTCCCGCGATCGCGATCCTCATTGGTGGCCACCTCCGTCGGCGCCCGCGTCGAGCTGGGTGCGGAGGTCGTCGATGCGGTCCATGCTGGCCACGAAGTGCAGCCGGTCACCCTCTTGGCCGACGACCTTGTCGGTCGTGAGCTGCGCCTTGCCAAGACGCGTGATCCCCACGAGCCAGTAGCTGCCCGGCAGGTCGAGACCCTCGAGCGGCTTACCTGCCCACGCGTCGGGCAAGGCCAGCTCGACGAGCCCGATCCGTCCCGACGGGTCGATCCAGTCGGCGTGGTGCTCGCCGGGCAGCACGCGGCGCAGGACCTGATCCGTCGTCCAGGACACGGTGGCCACGGTCGTGATCCCGAGCCGCTCGTAGATGACCGCGCGGCGCGGGTCGTAGATACGGGCGGCCACATGCGCGACCTGGAACGTCTCACGTGCGACGCGGGCCGTGAGGATGTTGGAGTTGTCGCCGTTGGTCACAGCCGCGAGAGCGTCGGCGTCCTCGATCCCCGCCTCGAGCAGGGTGTCGCGATCGAAGCCGTAGCCCACGATCGCGCGTCCCCCGTACTCGGACGGCAGGCGCCGGAACGCGTTGGCGTTCTTGTCCACGATGGCGACGCTGTGGCCGTTGCGTTCCAGATGGCCGGCGAGCTCGCTGCCAACTCGGCCACATCCGACTACGACGATGTGCAAGGCCCACCTCGACTCGGCGATTCCGGACCGGGACTTTCCGACGAAGGCTGCAATCTACCCATGCTCGCCGCCACCGCACCTCACCCGCCTAGCCTTGCGCCGACCTGAGACCGGCTAGGTCCCCACGTGGGAGCCGGCTGACACGGGAGAGGCCTTGCAGACCACCGACGAGGGTGCCGGATCCGCCCCGGCTCGAACCGCGACCGGAGAGGCTGCCCCCAGGCTCGCGACCATGGTCGACGTGCCGGAGCCGCTCTCGTACCGGATCAAGCGCAGGCTCCTCGGAAAGCCCCTGCGCACCGACCAGCTCAAGCACGAACGGCTCGGCAAGCCGACCGCACTCGCTGTGCTCGCGTCGGACAACCTCTCGTCCGCGTCGTACGCGACGGAGGAGATCCTGCACGTCCTCGTCCCCACCGTCGGGCTGCTCGCGTTCTCGCTCGTGGTCCCGGTCACGGTGGCGATGCTCGTCGTCCTGTTCTTCCTGATCCTCAGCTACCGCCAGACGATCAAGGAGTACCCCAACGCCGGCGGCGCGTACATCGTCACGAAGGACAACTTCGGACCGGTCCCTGCCCAGGTGGCCGGAGTCGCACTGCTCACCGACTACATCCTGACCGTCGCCGTGTCGGTCTCCGCCGGCGCCGCCGCCCTCGCGTCCGCGTTCCCGGTCCTCGAGGACTGGGTGGTCCCGCTGGGGCTGTTCTTCATCGCGATCGTGGCGTTCGGGAACCTGCGCGGGGTCAAGGAGTCCGGGGTCGTCTTCGCCGTCCCGACCTACTTCTTCATGGTGAACGTGGCTGTGCTGTTGGCGGTCGGCGTCTACAAGGGCATCGTCACGGGGCTGCCGCTGCAGGCCGACTCGATCGTGGGCGACCACACGATCGTCGAGTTCGGTCCGGCAAACGCGCTCGCCGGCTTCGCGCTCGCGTACGTCGTGCTCCACGCCTTCGCGTCGGGCGGTGCCGCCGTTACCGGAGTCGAGGCGATCAGCAACGGGATCCCGGCGTTCAAGCCGCCTGAGTGGAGGAACGCACGCACGACCCTCGTCATCATGGGCAGCTCCCTCGGCGCCATGTTCCTCGGGATCTCGTGGCTCGCGCAGACCATGCAGGTCGCGCCCTACGAGGACGGCACACCGACTGTGATCTCCGAGATCGGCCGTCTCGTGTACGGCACCGGCGGTCTCGGGACTGTGCTCTTCTACAGCCTGCAGGCCGGGACGATGCTGATCCTCGTGCTTGCCGCGAACACGAGCTTCGCCGACTTCCCGCGGCTCGCCGCCTTCGCGGCCGGTGACTACTTCATGCCGCGCCAGCTCACCAAGCGCGGGCACCGCCTCGTGTACAGCAACGGCATCATCCTGCTGTCCACGCTCGGGGGCCTGCTCGTGATCGCGACCGGGGCCGAGGTCTCGCGCCTGATCCCGTTGTACGCGATCGGTGTCTTCACGAGCTTCACCCTCAGCCAGGCGGGCATGACACGCCATCACCTGCGCAAGAAGGAGCCGGGATGGCGTCGCGGCGTGGCCATCAACGGCTTCGGCACCCTGCTCAGCTTCATCGTCGCGGTCGTGATCGGTGTGACGAAGTTCGTCGACGGCGCCTACCTGATCCTCATCCTCGTGCCCATCCTCGTGCTCGTGCTCCTGCGCCTGAACCGCCAGTACGAAGGCGAGGTCGAGGTCCTCGAGGAGGACGCCGTGGCCGCGGCCGAAGCTCCGATCATGCCGCGCCACTCCGTGCTGGTGCTCGTCGACAAGATCAGCAAGTCGACGGCTCGCGCGATCCAGTACGCGCGGTCGCTCACACCCGACGAGCTGCGCGCCGTTCACGTCGCTGCCGACCCCGAGTTCGCCGACGGGTTGGCGCGCCAGTGGTCGGAGCTCGCGTTGAGCCGCATGCCGCTCGAGATCGTGGCGTGCCCCGACCGCCGTATCGCGAGAGCGGTGCTCGAGCTCGTCCTGGAAGAAGTCGCAGACGGCGAGACAGAGGTGTCGCTGCTCGTGCCGCGGCGCGAGTACAGCCGCCTCTGGCACCGCCTCCTGCACGACCGCACGTCGGACAACATCGCGCGCGCGATCGCCCGCGTACCCCACGCCAACGTCACGTTCGTTCCGTTCCACTTCACGGACGTGGACCGCGACGGTCGCCCCGACCCCGTGCCGGCCACGCCGCGCCCTGGCCCCGCGAGAGGCAGAGGGACCCGGTCACCGCGGCGAGTTCGCAAGGGGGAGACAGGTCGCGCGAGCCCGACGGAGGTGGCCGCGGCGCCGAGCGCAACCGCTCAGGTCACCGCGATCCGCGACGTGATCTGGCGTGACCGTGTCGTGGTGACGGGAGAGGTCCAGGCGATGCGCGTGCGCCCGTGGCGCCAGACCGCGTACACCGAGGTCACCCTCGACGACGGTACCGGCCGGCTGCTCGTGTGGTTCTCTGGACGGCGCCACATACCCGGCATCAACGTCGGCACGAGGATGACCGTCGAGGGCACCGTCGGTGAGCTCCGCGGCCACCTCGCGATCCTGAACCCCGCGTACGAGATCGCGCCTGCCGACTGAGCACCCCGAGCGCGACCGGCTTGCGGCCAGCGGACTCCCGCGGCATAGGCTCGCCCGGCGGGCTCGGGTCCCGTTCCCACCCCATGGCCGCCAGAGGGCATCCACGTGCAGACTGAATCCAGCGTCAACGCTGACGGCTCCCCTGCGGAGCACTAGGACGTGGACGTCGAGGCGCTAGACGCCTTCCTCGTCGCCGAGGTCGATGCGCTGGAGGCTGCGGCGCCGCCCGACACCGCGTTCAGGGCGTTCTTCGGCGATCTGCGGGACTTCCTGTCCTCGGGCGGCAAGCGCCTGCGGCCTCTGTTCGCGTGGTGGGGGTTCCGCGCGGCCGGCGGCGACCCGGACGCGAGTTCGGCGGTGCTGCCCGTGAACGCTGCGATCGAGTTCGTCCACGCCTGCGCGCTGATCCACGACGACGTGATGGATGCCTCACCGTTGCGGCGCGGTAGGCCGACGGCGCACGAGACCTTCAAGGCTGCTCACCAGGAGGCGGGGTGGGCGGGCGATGCCGGGCATTTCGGGGTCTCCGCCGCGATCATGCTCGGCGACCTCGCGCTCGTCGTCGCCGATTCCCTGTTCGCGCGTTCCGACGTCGATGCGCCGCGTCTTGCGGCTGCATTCGAGGAGTTCACGCGCATGCGGATCGAGGTCGTCGAGGGCCAGTACCTCGATCTCGTCGACGGCCACCGCTCCACGGGCGACACGACCACGGCGCTGTACGTCGCGTCGCTCAAGACGGCGAAGTACACGGTGGAGCGACCTCTGCGGATCGGCGCGTGCCTCGCAGGTGCGCCGGCGCCTGTCCTCGACGGGTTGTCGGCGTTCGGCGAGCCCCTCGGCATCGCGTTCCAGCTCCGCGACGACCTCCTCGGTGCATTCGGCGACGCAGCCGTGACCGGCAAGCCGACAGGGATCGACTTCCGCGAGGGCAAGCACACATACGTCCTGGCGCTGGCCCGCGACGCCGCGAACGCCCGGCAGGCCGGCATCCTCGACACACTCGTCGGCGATCCCGACCTCGACGCGGACGGCGTCGAGGCCATCCGCGGTGTGCTCCGCGACTCCGGTGCCGTCGCCGAGTGCGAGCGCCGCATCGAAGCTCTGGCCGCCGAGGCCCTCGAGGCGCTCGGCGGCCTCGGTGCTCCCGCCGACGCCGAGTCTGCACTCGCCGACCTCGCACGCCGCTGCGTCCGTCGCGACCACTGAGCGCCCCGTTGGAGCACGGGGCGGCCACATGTGGCCGCCCCGTGCTCCAACCCCTGGCACGGCGTTCGTTACCAGTGGTAACTTGCGCGTGTGCCGGCAGATGCGACCCGCGACGCGATCCTCGATGCCGCTCGCGCGGCCTTCGCACGTGAGGGCCGCGCGGCAGGCATGCGATCGATCGCGTCCGCCGCAGGTGTGACCCACGCGGCCATCTACCGGCACTTCACGTGCAAAGAGGATCTGCTCCACGAGCTCGCCCAGGGTGAGTTCGCCCGTCTCGTCGACGAGATCCGCAGCCGCGTGCCGGGGCGGGCCGCACCGAGACGACGGCTCGAAGCCGTGCTGCGCGAGTTCATACACGTCGGCCTCGACAACCCGAACCTCTACGAGTTCCTGTTCTGGACGCTTCCGCGAACGACGGGTTCCGACGTCGCGGCCACCAACGACGTGTTCGCCCTCGTGCACGAGGCCGCTGAGGCGTCTGCCGCGTCCGGCGATCTCAGCGGCGACGTCGATCAGCTCACCGGATTCCTGCTCACCGCGTGCATCGGATACGTGGCGCGGGCGTTCGTGCGCCCCCAGACCGCCTACGACCGCATCGGCGGTTACGTCGCCTTCCTGCTCGCCGACGCAGGGGGCCGGAGGTGAGAGCCCGTGTCCGAGGCCGTCGCGCGTGGGTGCTCGCAGTGGTGCTCCTCGCCACCTTCGCCGTCAACCTCACCCTCACCATCCTCGGGATCGCGATCAAGACGATCGCAGACGAGTTCGGGGCCTCGACCGGCGACACGGCGTGGATCACACTCGGGCCGATCGTCCTCGCGACCCTCCTCACCCCACCCGCAGGTCGCATCGCCGACCGCTTCGGCCGTCGCCGGATCTGGCTCGTCGGCTTCGCGATCACGATCGCCGGGATGGCGTTCTCGGCAGTGGCGTGGTCGCTGCCGGCGCTGATCGCAGCGCGCCTCCTGACCGGCTTCGGCACCGCCTGGGTGCTGCCATCGGGTCTCGCGATGGCTACGAGCCACTACCCACCGGAGGCGCGCTCCACGCCCATCGGTTACTGGACTGCAACGGTCGCTTTCGCCCCCGCCCTGGGGATCGTCGGCGGCGTCGTCGTCGAGTGGCTGAGCTGGCGCTGGCTCTTCGCCATGCAGCTCCCACTCGCACTGCTGGCGTGGCTGCTGGCGTTCGTTGTCTTCGACGAGCAGCGCATCGAGACCAAGGGCCGCTTCGACACCATGGGCACCGTGCTGGCGGCAGCCGCCGTCACCACTCTCCTCCTCGGCGTGAACCAGGCTCCCAAGTGGGGCTGGACATCCGCACCCGTGCTCGCGTGCATCGCCGTCGCAGTGACCGCGACCGCACTGTTCGTCCGCACCGAGCAGAGGGCTGACAACCCCATCGTGCCCCTGCGCCTCTTCCTGGAGCGGGCGATAGCCAACGGGATGACGAGCCGCTTCGTCGTCAACGCCGCGTACATGGGCAGCTTCATCGTGATGCCGCTGTTCCTCGGTGACATCTGGGGCTGGGACGTGGCACTCGTCAGCTTCGCACTCCTTCCCCGTCCCATCGCCATGGGGATAACAGGCCCGTTCATCCCACGCCTCACCTCGCGCCTGGGCGAAGGAGCCCTCACCGTCGGTGGCAGCTCGCTCGTCGCCGCCGCCCTCGTGGTCCTCGCGCTCCTCCCGGATCAGCCCAACTACCCGCTGCTGCTCCTCGCGCTCGTGCTCCAGGGCGTCGGGCTCGGCCTGTCGTCGTCGGCGATCGGCACCGTTGTGACGAGCCGGTCCCCCCGCGAGCTGCTCGGGCCGGCGGCAAGCGTGCTCTCGCTCACGTCTCAGCTCGCGAACTCGACGGGAATCGCCGTGTTCCTCTCCCTCGTCGAAGTCGGGGGCGGTGAGACCGTCGCGGGGTCGTACACCTTCACGCTCGCGACCGGGGCTGCGATCACGGTCGTGGGCGTCGTGACTGCGGTCCGCATGACGCGGGCGCTGCGCCGTGGCGGCCCGAGCGTCCCGGCGGCGGCAGCCATCGCTGCTTCGGCCGGTGGCGGGCCCGTCACGTAGGCTCTCGCCATCGTCCACCACCCGGGAGACACTGGCCGTGGCCGGCGAAGTCCAGAAGAAGCCACGTTGGCTGTTGCACTGGAACCACCTCCAGAACGAGGTCGTGGCCACCAACGTGTGCACCGGTTGCAGCGGCTGCATCGTCGCCTGCCCCCACGACGTCCTCGGCTACGACGAGCACTGGCACCCGGTCCTCGCCGAGGAGGCCCGCGTCGACGGTGCCGCCGACCGCTGCGTCCACGGTGAGAAGGCGTGCACGATGTGCACGCGGGCGTGCCCGCGGTTTCGCGCGTGGGAACCCGAGATCGACGAGTTCCTCCACGGTCGCGAGCGCAAGCCGACCCAGAAGGAGGTCATCGGCATCCACCAGGACGTCCTGTTGGTGCGCACCGTCGACCCCGACTGGCTCGACAAGGGCCAGGACGGCGGCTTCTGCACGGCGATGCTGATCTGGTGCCTGCGCAAGGGACACATCGACGCCGCGCTCGTGAGCTACGTCGACGACGAATGGCGTGCCACGCCGGGCGTCGCCACCACCGAGGCCGACGTCCTGCGGGCAGCGGGCTCGCGGTACACGTACTCCGCAAACCCCCTTGCGTACCAGGAGGCGATCGACGCCGGGGCCGAGAAGCTCGCGCTCGTCGGGATGGGATGCATGACGTCGTCTCCGCCGATGATGATGACCCGCGGCGCCCGCAAGTCCGGCAAGAAGTTCGTGCTCACCATCGGGTTGCTGTGCTCGAAGTCGTTCACCGACGACATCTTCGAGGACCTGATCGCGCCCAAGTACGGCCTCGCCCGCAGCGACATCGTCAAGATGAACATCAAAGGCAAGCTCCAGCTCTGGACCCGCCCCGGCGTCGTGGAGGGCGACTACCTCGAGGTGCCGCTGTCGGAGTGCCACGAGTTCACGCGCCCCGGCTGCACGACGTGTCCTGACTTCGCCGCCGAGCACGCCGACATCTCGATGGGGGGCCTCGGTCAGACCGGCGGGTGGACGCTGACGATCGTCCGCACTGAGACAGGCCGCAAGATCTTCGACGAGATGGTGTCCGAGGGCTGGCTCGAGGTGAAGTCCGCCGTCGACGAGGACCCTGCCGCCGTCACCCTGATGCGCCGCCTCGCCGCCAAGTCCCGCAAGCGCTGGCCGGTCCACCTGCGCTCGGGCCGCCCCATCGAGGACGCCCTCCCCGGTGTCATCGAGGCCACCCTGCCCGACTGAAGCGGCTACCCGGCATCGACGTGGGGACGCAGAACGCGCTCTCACGCCGATCCACGTCCCCACGTCCGCACCCGTCCCCGACGTGGGGACGCAGAACGCGCTCTCACGCCGATCCACGTCCCCACGTCCGCACCCGTCCCCGACGTGGGGACGCAGAACGCGCTCTCACGCCGATCCACGTCCCCACGTCCGCACCCGGCCCCGACGGGGCCCGCGCGCCCCGGCTCGCGACTCGCCGGCTTTCGGGGAGGGATATATGTCGTGATACGATATAACTGTGTTGCGACGGCATCGCCATGAAGCAGTCCTCGGTATCCCGCCCCGGCTCCTCGTAGGGGTCTGCGCGGTCGGCGCGATGGGCGGCGTGGTCGGCGCGGGCTATGTGGGGCTCATGCATCTGCTCGACAGGATCCTGGGACCCGGCGCCCACTCCGGGGCCGTACAGATCGTGATCCTGACCTGCGTCGGTGCTGTGGTCGCCCTGGTGGTCCGCTTCGTGGGCAGCCCCGGCGACGTCGAGCTCCTCGTCGACAACATCCACGTCCTAGGCGGCAAGGAGGACCTGCGCGAGCTGCGCTCGCTGCTGCCGGTGTCACTGCTCTGCATCAGCGCCGGCGGCGCGATGGGCCCCGAGGCACCGCTGGTGCAGACGACGGGCTCGCTCGGATCGTGGCTCGCCCGCCGCGGCCGCGCCTCGCGCTCGGAGCTCCGCATCCTCACGATCACCGGAATGGCTGCCGGTTTCACGGTCCTGTTCGGCACCCCCATCGGCGGCGCGTTCTTCGCCCTCGAGATCCTGCATCGTCGCGGGATGGAGTACTACGAGGCGCTCGTCCCCGCGCTCGTAGGGAGCCTCTTCGGCTACGGCGTCCACGCGATCCTGACCGGCGTCGGCCTCCGACCGATCTGGGAGTTCCCGGAGGCCGGCAGCCTGTCGCTCGTCGACTTCGGCTGGGCCCTCCTCGCCGGCCTCGGTGGGGCGGCGATCGGGGTCGCGTTCGCGCTCGGTGCCTCGTGGCTGCGCCGCGGCCTCAGCGTGGTACCGACGACCCTGCGGCCCGTCCTCGGCGGGCTCGCCCTCGGCCTCCTCGCCCTCTGGTCACCGTTCGCCCTGACCTTCGGCGAACAGCAGATCCAGGAGCTCATCGACGGCAACCTCGCAGTCAAGGTCCTCCTGGTCGCACTCGTGGCGAAGCTCATCGCGAGCGTCGTGACGCTCTGCACCGGATGGCGCGGCGGGTTCATCATCCCCCTGTTCTTCTGCGGGGCGGCAGCCGCATGCGCGATCCACACCGTCGTGCCGAGCACCAATCAAGCCGCCCTGATGGCGGCTTTCATGGCCGCCGCGTGCGTCGCGGTCACCAAGACCCCGGTGGGGTCGACCCTCGTCGTCGCCGGGATGGCGGGTCTCCCGCTCCTGCCCACCACGCTGCTCGCGGCCGTCACCGCACTCCTGATCACGAACCGCTTCGGGCTCATCCACTCCCAGCGCGACCGCACCGTCCCGTCCTCACCGCCACAAACCGGAGCCGCCGATGCCGCGGCGTGACCGCACCGCCCTCAGCGACGCTGATTACGCGAACCTCGCGCGGTTCCGCCACCTCCTGCACGGCTTCTTCGAGTTCTCCGAGAGCGCCGCCCGCCGCGAAGGCCTGACGCCGGCGCAGCACCAGCTCCTGCTCGCCGTCCGCGGCCATCCCGGCCCCGGCGCCCCCAACGTCTCCGACATCGCGGCAGCGCTGTTCCTCAAGCACCATTCCGCCGGCGAGCTGGTTGCACGCACCGAGGCTGCCGGACTCGTCCACCGCGTCGCCGACCCCTCCGACGCGCGCCAGCACCGCCTCGCGCTGACCGACGCCGGCGAAGCAGTCCTCGGGGCCCTGACCTCGGCGCACCGCGACGAGCTCACGCGCCTGCGCACCGATCTCATCGGGCTGCTGGCCGACCTCGGCTGAGCCGGTTGCCACAAGAGGCGCCCGGTGGCAACGCCCATCCCTGTGACCGCCGGCAGACGTCACGCTGCTGCCGGCACCGGCCGCTTGCGCCTGGATCTGCGCTCGACGGCCACGCGGTACACGCTCAGCACTACAACAACAGCGATCGCGGTGATCGAACCCCAACGGAACAAGGGGTTGGCGACGTCGGTGCCTGCGGTGGCTCCGTGCATGGTGACGGCCCAGAAGCACACGTAACTGCTCAGGTGAACGCGGTGCCACCATCGGCGCGGCAGTCGCCGCATCATCAGCGACGAGACCTCGGCCGCCATGAGCAAGTACGTAGCCAGGACTCCGAACGCAACCGGACCGGGCCGCCAGTCGGACACGAAAGGCACAAGCACGTCCACCGGCCCGAACTCCACGTAGGAGTCTGCGGCGAGCGAAGCCACGTGGACAACCACGAACGCGACCGCGAGGCCGCCGAGCATCCGGTGCAGGTCGAGAAGCCATGCCGGGCGCGGCCGGTCGCGCAGCACCCGCGTGGACAACAACAGTCCCCAGATCACCGCTGCCGCCACCAAGGCCGACGCGACGATGCCGCTAGCTCGAGCTACATACCACCACACCTGCTCCGTCATGCCACCTCCTCCATCAGGAGATCGCCAGTCCTGACCACCTCTCCGCTTGCTGTGACGAGGGCTGCGCTGCAACCGGATTCGCGAATGAGATCCACCGCATCAGGCAGCCCGGCGACGAACACGGCCTTCGTCAGTGCCTCTGCCCACCAGCCGGTACCGGCGACGACAGTGACAGCGTCGAGCTCGCCATCCACGGGACGTCCCGTGGCCGGGTCGAGGAGGTGGTGAGCAGGACCCGTATGCGTGAACCATCGCCGCAGTAGGCGACTGCTCGTGCAGACGGCGCCCGTCTCGATCTCGACCGCCGCGAGGTCGCGACCGCGTTCGTGGGGATCCTCGATCGCCACCAACCAGCCAGGCCCGTCACCCGCGTCGCCATGGACGCGAACGTCGCCGCCGAGGTCGATCATGACCCCTGACGCACCTCCGGCCACGGCATCGGCGACGAGGAGGTCGCCGGCGAGGCCCTTGCCGATACCGCCGGGTTCGATCGCGACGCCTGGAGCCATCTCCACGACTCCGGTGTCGAGGTCGACGTGGATGCCGCCGCAGCCGTGGCCACGGTGCGTCGATTCGACGCTCGCGTCCTCGACGAAGCGCCTATCGGGATCCCAGGTGTCGCCGTAGCCAACGTCCCGCAGAGCGTCGAGCAGCGTCGGGTCGTAGCGCCCCGCCGTCAACTGCGACGCTTCGACCATCGTTGCGACGAGGAGTGCGGTGTCATCGCTGACCGCGACAGGGCGTCCGCCGGCGGCGTTGACACGGCTCACCTCGCTGTCGGGGTTGAAGCGGCTCCACCGCCGCTCCAAATGCTCTACGCGTGCCACCAGGACATCAGCCAGCGCTGAGGCAACGGACGCATCGTCCGCGACGACGCGCATTGCCGCCGTGCACCCCATCGCACGGAATGTGCGGTCAGCCGCTTGCACGGCTACGAGCCGATGGCTGGCGCGACGTGGGAGTCGGTGCCGGTTTCGCACGCGACGGCGAGGTCGCCTTCGGCACCGCGGCTGGCGGCGGGGTGCGAGGCCCAACCGACTGCGTTCCTGCCGTGGCGCCTGAGACCGACACAGTGGTTCCCGTGCCGGCACGGGAAGCTGATCCGGCGAAGACACCCGTCAGGACGACAGCGGCCCAGGTGCTCAGGCCGACGGCCCAGCGGCGGGCACTGCGGGCGGCATGACCGCGGCCCGCGGGCGCGGATGTGTCAGTCATCGTCGTGGTCCGGGCTCTCATCGTGATCGCCGCGATCCTCGCGATCGCGATCATGATCGTCGCGGTGGTCGCTGTCGTGATCGTCGACGTACGGTTCCGTGACAGCGTTCGGTTGAGCAGCGTCCACTGCCGCGGGAGCCGTCGCGGATGGCACCGTCGTCGGGTCGAAGGATTCCACGACCTCAGTAGCGGACAGGACCCCCACGTCAGGGCTCGGTCGATTCGCCGTGAGGATGCCGTAGTTGGCGACGACGGCCACCACACCGGCGGCGAGCACGAGAGCCACTAGTCCGATCTTGGCGGCGGTGCTGGTCTTCGATCTCATGCGGTGAGCGTATGCACCTCTGTGTAAAGGCGGGTTTGCGACAGGTAAAGGTTCGGTGAAGATCCGGACCCGACGGCGGCGACAGCCGTGAGGTCGTGCAGACTTGCGTCCATGCGGATACTGCTCGTCGAGGACGACGACTCGATCGCGGAACCTGTCACGTCCCGACTGGTCCGGGAAGGATTCGACGTCATCCGCGAACGCAGCGGCATCGCCGCTCTCGACGCCACCGTACCGGACCTCGTCCTGCTCGACCTCGGCCTGCCCGACATCGACGGGCAGGAAGTCTGCCGGCAACTGCGCGAGAAGTCGGCGGTGCCGATCATCGTCGTGAGCGCGCGAGCCGACGAGGTCGACCGCGTGCTGCTCCTCGAGCTCGGTGCAGACGACTACCTGGTCAAGCCTTTCGGAGCGCGGGAGCTGATCGCGAGGATTCGCGCCGTGTCACGGCGCAGCGGTGACCGAACCGACCCTGGCGCGCAGACGCGCGTCGGGGACCTCTTCGTAGACAGGCGCGCCCGCAAGGTCACCCGTGCCGGTGACGAGATAGCGCTGACTCCGAAGGAGTTCGACGTTCTGGCGTATCTCGCCGAGGATCCCGGTACGGTGTGCTCCCGCGACCGGATCTTGCACGACGTGTGGGAGACACAGTGGTGGGGCCCGACGAAGACGCTCGACGTCCACGTCGCGTCGCTGCGGCGCAAGCTCGGTGACCCCGGCCGGATCGAAACCGTTCGCGGCGTGGGCTTCAGGCTCGGACCCCAGCAATGACCCGCCGGCTTCTGCTGACCTACCTCGTGATCACGGCCTTCGTGCTGCTGGTCCTGGTCGTTCCGCTCGGATTGGTTGTTGCCCGCAACGAGCGCGACCGGCTCAGCACCAGACTCGAGTTGGACGCGACCGTGCTAGCGACGTTCGTCGAGGAGACCCTGGAGCATGGAGGCACCGACGGGTTGGACGCGATCGCCGACGGGTACTCCCGACGTACCGGCGCCCGCGTCGTGGTCGTCGATGCCACTGGCACGGCCGTCGCCGACGCCGGTCCGACCGGCGACGAGGACAGCGACGTCGGCAGCGACTTTGCGACACGACCCGAAGTCCAGATCGCCCTCGGCGGCTCGCGTGCAGGTGGAAGGCGCTACTCCAACACGTTGGGTCAGAGCCTCCAGTACGCAGCAGTGCCCGTCGCCTCGGGCGGGACGGTGTACGGCGCCGTGCGCCTCACTCACCCCGCCGGCGAGGTGGACTCCCGAGTGAACGGCAACTGGGTGCGCCTCGGATTGCTTTCCGCGGTCGTGCTCGCCACAACTGCCGCGGTCGGAGCGCTTCTCGCCCGCAGTTTCACGCGTCCGCTCCGCCAGCTCGAGTCGGTTGCCGAGAGACTCGCAGACGGAGACCTCGGCACCCGAGCAGGTATCGCGTCGGGACCGCATGAGATACGCCACCTCGCCGCGGCCCTCGACGTGATGGCAGCTCGCATCGAGGATCTACTCGTCCAGCAGAGCCAGTTCACAGCAAACGTATCCCACGACCTGCGTACTCCCCTCACGGCACTGCAGCTCCGCCTCGAAAACCTCCAGGACTCCATCGGTGGCGGAGGCCGCGACGAGGTCGAGGCCGCTCTCAGCGAGACAGCTCGGCTGTCTCGCCTCGTGGACCGTCTGCTCGCGTTCGCACGAACCCAGCACGAGCCCTCGCACCGTGTCACCGGCGACATCGCAGCGGTCGCACGGGAACGGACAGCCACATGGACGTTCCTCGCCGACGAGCGCGGCGTGGTGTTGCGCTGCGAAGCCCCCGACGCACTCCGCGCAACGACCGTCCCCGACGCGCCGGAGCAGATTCTCGACAACCTCATCGCCAACGCGCTCGAGGCCGCACCCGAAGGCAGCGAGGTGGTCGTGCTCGTCGAGCGCGACGACGAGTGGGTCGAGATGCACGTCCTCGACGCCGGTCCCGGAATGACCGCGGCGGAGCGCTCCGTCGCGTTCGAACGGCTCTGGCGAGGTCGGGGGTCGTCCGACGGCGGCGGTACTGGCCTCGGCCTCGCGATCGTGAACCAGCTCGCCCGCTCCGGCGGTGGCGAAGCCGGCCTCGACGAGGCGCCCGGTGGCGGCCTCGACGCATGGGTGCGCTTCGCTCCCGCGTGAGACGTGCCAGCATGAGCCGATGCGAGCCGCGATCGTGGCCGAGGGTGGGCACTTCGAGGTCAAGTCCGTGCCCGAGCCGGATGTCGGCCCTGACCAGGTGCTGGTGCGGGTCGCCGCGTGCGGCGTGTGCGGCTCGGACGTCCACATGCGCCGCGCGGGCCTCGTGTTCCCCGGCATGTCGATGGGCCACGAGATCGGAGGGACCGTCGAGGCGCTCGGATCCGACGTGGAAGGCTGGGCAGTGGGCGACGCAGTGGCTGTCATGCCGACGTTGCCGTGCGGGGCGTGCGCGCAGTGCAGTGCGGGCCGTCCGCAGCTCTGCATCAACCAGACGCCCTACACGATGGGCCTCGGGATCCGTCCAGGCGGGCTCGCCGAGTACGTGAGCGTCTGGCCCGGCCAGCTCTTCAGGCTCCCCGACGGCGTGCCGCCCCACGTGGGCGCCCTCGCCGAGCCGCTCGCCGTCGGATTCCACGGCGTCGCCGCGTCAGGCATCGGCGCCGGCGAGCGTGCTGTCGTGCTCGGCGGTGGTTCGATCGGCGTGATGGCTGCCGTCGGCCTGCGGGCCACGGGGGTGACCGACTTCTTCGTGAGCGAACCGGTCGCAGTCCGCCGTGAGACGCTCGGGCTGCTCGGCTTCGAGACGTGCGAGCCAGCGGCGGCCATGTCGCGTTCGCACGCGCCGTCCGTCGTGTTCGACTGCACCGGCGTCGGATCGGTGCTGCAGGAGGCGACGCAGATCGTGGCCTCCGGTGGCACGGTAGTGCTCCTCGGCGTGGTCGAGGTGCCCACCACCGTCCTGCCGGTGGTGTGGATGGTCAAAGAGGTCACGATCCGCGGGGTGCTCGCCTACGGAGGCGCATTCCCCGACGCCGTCGCGTCTCTCGCCGACGGCCGCGTCGACACAGCACCGCTGTCGGCCCACGTCGTGCCGCTCGAGGCGACCGAAGAGACCTTCGACCGCCTCGCCACCGCTGACGCGCCGCCGAAGATCCTCGTCGATCCGTGGCTCTGAGCCCGGCCTCACGCTCGGCTCACGACAGGGCGATGCACATGCCGCCGGTGCGCTCACCAGAGAGCATCGTGGTCCCGTCGCCGAGATCCTCGACGTCGAAACCGAGCCCGCGCAGCTCGGCCTCTTCCGGGACGGTCGCGGCGCCGAGCTCGAGGTGCAGCACCGCGGCGCCCTCGCCGCGCTGGGACAGGCGCCGGTCGAGCCAACCGCCGGCGTCCATCGGGCGCGCCAGCTCGACGGCTGCGTTCGCGAGCGGGACGCGCAGCGCCTCACCCCCGAGGTACTCGACCTCGTGCGGGTTGAGCGCAGCCTCGAGTCCGAAGTTCGCGTCGAAGAGCTCGGCGGCCGCGTCGAAGTTCTCGACGCAGTAGGTGAGGTGGCTGTAGCGGCGCACAGGGACCGGTGCCGGCGCGGCCGGTTCGGGCACGGCGTAGGCCTCGACCGCGACACCCGCGCCGGGCGTCGCGATCTCGACGAGGGAGCCGAGCGTCGCCTTCGGGTGCACGAAGCCGATGCGGCCTGCGAGGCCCGGCCGCGGCACCTCGTCGATGAGGCGCACCCCCGCCGCAGCCATGCGGCTCAGCTCGGCGGCGACGTCGTCGGACTCGAAGCAGACGTGGTGCACACCGCCGCCGCGGGCGGCGAAGCCTGCGATCGCGCCGTCGGGATCGAGCGGCTGCAGCAGCTCGATCTCGCCGTCACCGCAGGGCAGCAGACACGCGCGCACGCCTTGTTCGGGTACCGTCGCCTCGCACTCGACGTGAAGGCCGAAGATGTCACGCCACACGGACACCCCGTCCTCGAGGGTCGGGACGACGGCGGCGACGTGGTGGAGCCGGGTGATCATGCCGGCCAGGATGCGCGCCCAGCCGCGTCGAACGCAAACCTGAGGACGACCTTGGGGGACGGCCGCGGGTCGATGCCGCGGAGCGGGGAGGAATCCATGAGGATCAGGCTCCGGCAGGTGGTCGCCGTCGCTGCGGCCGTCGCCGCGCTGGCCGCCTGCGACGTGCGGCCGAACATGACGCCCGGGGGCCAGGGCGGCTTCTTCGCAACACCGTGGCCCAACGACGTGCGCACACGTCCCGACGGCACGATCGACCTCGCAGGGTTCCCCGGCCGCTGGAACGGCATCGTCAACATGGTCATGCAACGCGGCGAGGTCGCGACCAAGGGGTTCGGGCCGAACGCGTCGGCGTACTTCACCTTCGACGGGCAGATCGACACGACGTCGCTGCCCAGCCCGAACGCATCGCTCGAGGACGCGTCGCCCGTGATGATCGTCGACGTCGACCCCGACTCCCCCAACAGAGGCCGCCGCATCCCGGCGCAATCCACGTTCACGTCGGCGCCGAGCCTGTACAAGCCCGCCAACCTGCTCAGCGTGATGCCGTACCCCGGTTTCCCACTCGACGAGGCGACCACGTATGCCGTGGTGCTCTTCGACGGCCTGCGCACGTCCGAAGGGGCGGCGGTCGACGCCGCCAGGTACCTGCCCCGCCTCGATCAGCCCTGGACACCGCAGAGTGGCTACACCGAGGACAAGTTCGAGGCCCTGCAACAGCAGTGGCAGGCCGTGAAGGACTACGTCGGTTCGGACACCGCCTGGGACTTGAGCGACGTCGTCGCGTTCACGTCGTACACGACCCAGACGATCCGGCCGACGATGGCGGCGATCCAGGCGGCATCCGAGGAGCTGCCGCTGCCGGCCGCTCGCGACGTCCAGGTGGTCACGAGCTGCGCGGCGGGTGGCGGACGCGTGACGCTCGACGGTGTCGCCGACCTGCCGCGCTGGCAAGCCGGCAGACCGCCGTACCTCGACGCGGGCGGGAACATCGTCGTCGAGAACGGCAGGGCCGTGAAGCAGTTCGACGAGCCCGTGCACTTCCGCGCGGTGTTCCCGTGCACCCCTCCGCCACCGGGAGGCTGGCCGATCGTCACCCACATCGACGGTACGGGCGCCGACTACTCGCGGGCGACCGACTTCGTGCGCCTCTACTACGCGGCGCCCGCGGACCTCGACGTCGCCGTGTTCTCGATCGCGCCGTACTTCTCGGGTGACCGTGCCGATCCCGGCCTTGCCGAGTTCGGCCAGCGGCTCGCGGCGCTCGGGATCAACCTTGGGGGGTTCAACCTCACCGAGCTCGCCTTCTACAACTTCTTCAACCCCGTCGCCGGGCGCGACAACCAGCTGCAGCAGGCGGCCGACGCGAGCTTCCTCCGCCGTCTCGGAAGTTCGTTCACCACCACCGTCGACCCCGGCGACGGGTCGGCCCTGACGCTCGTCACCGACCCCTCCAGGGTCCTGTACTCGGGCCACAGCCAGGGGTCGACCTCGGTGGCGCCGGCACTCGCCGTCGACCCGGGATTCGGTGCCGCGTTCCTCTCGAGCGCGGGCGCGGGCCTCTACCACGCCATCATCCACCGTGGAGACATCCGCCCCCTGGTTGACACGCTCCTGTTCACCGGCCGCTCGGAGCTGTCGGAGCCGCACCCGATCCCACAGCTCCTCCAGACCCTCGCAGAGGCGGGCGACTCGTCCAACTACGCGTCGGGGATCCTCACGCCGAACGTGCTCATGACCAACGGCATGGACGACGGCTGCCAGCCGCGGGAGGCCGCCTTCCATCTCGCGACCGCGGCGGGCTTCGACGTCGCCAACCCTGTGCTCACGCCGGTTCCCGGGATCGAGACGATCCAGGGAAGACCCGCGCTCGACCGTCCGATCAGCGAGAACCTCGGAGGCGACCGCACCGGCGTGCTCGTCGAGATACCGGGTATGCACTTCGTGGGTCGCGCCAACCCCGAGCTGGTTCGTGGTTTCGTCGACTCGTGGGCGGCGACGGGGACCGCCGTCGTCAACGACGCAGACCTCGTCCCCAACCCGACTCAGGGGGGCTGTCCACTCCGCTTCGACCCCTAGGCCCCCCAAACGCGGGCAACCCATCCCGCCACCACGTCAAACCACCCGCGTTTGGGGCGGTTGGGGGTCACGCGTGGAGCTCGGCCCATCCCTTGGTGGCGGTGGGATCGGGCTCGCGGGGGAGGTCGAGGACGCGCTCGCCGATTATGTTGCGCTGCACCTCCGACGTACCCCCACCGATCGTGAGCGCGGGCGCGAAGAGGAAGCCGTGGTTCCAGATCTCGTTGGCTACGAGCGCCTCGGGACCCCCGTAGGACCCGGTTCCGCTCAGCATTCCCCGCGCCCCGGCGAGTGCCTTGGCGACGCCCATGACGTGCTGGCCGTGCTCGTCGGCGAGGGCCTTGCGGATCGATGCCTCTGGTCCGGGCTCACGCCCAGCGATCGCAGCGCTCACGGTCCGCAGCCTGATCAGGCGCAGCACCTCGCCCTCGGCAAACACCGACGCGAGCTGCTGGCGCAGGTGCGGGTCGGCGCAGCCGCCCCCCTGGCGCACCAGCGACACGAGGTCGGCCGCCGTCGGCCCCGCGCCCCAGAGCGCACCCTCGCCCGACAGCGACACACGCTCGTTGCCGAGGGTGACCTTGGCGAGCTTCCACCCCCTGTTGACCTCGCCCACGAGGTTCGCCGCCGGGATGCGCACCTCGTCGAGGAACACCTCGTTGAAGGTGTGCACGCCGGTCATCTCGATGATCGGGCGGATCTCGATGCCGGGTGAGTCCATCGGGCACACGAAGTAGGAGATGCCCTCCTGCTTGGTGGCGTTCGGATCGGTGCGCGCGAGGAGGATGCCGAACTTGGAGTGCTGCGCGAGCGACGTCCAGATCTTCTGGCCCGTGACGACCCACTCGTCACCGTCGCGCACGGCCCGCGTCGACAGGTCTGCGAGGTCGCTGCCGGCACCGGGTTCGCTGAAGAGCTGGCACCAGACCTCGTCGCCCGAGAGGATGCCCGGCAGGTACCGCTGCTTCTGCTCCTCGGTGCCGGCGTAGATCAACGTCGGGCCCGCCCAGCCGATACCGATGATGTTCCCCGGCCGCGAGATCCCCGCCGCCTTGAGCTCCGCGTCGACCACGATCTGCTGGATCGGGTCGGCGTCGAGCCCGTACGGCTTGGGCCAGTGCGGCGCCACGTAACCTGCCTCGGCGAGCTCACGCGCCGACGGCTTGGGGTGATCTGCGATCCATGCCCGCACGGCGTCGCGGTATTCCTCGGCTTCCGGCGGTAGGTCGAAGTCCAACTGATCCCCAGGTCTCGCTGGTGTGTACGCCTAGTTCGACCCGGATGATTGCTGCTTGACGAGGAGCCGGGCCAGTTCGAGACCCTGCTGCGAGCGGGACAGGAGGTCGTCGTAGGCGGCCTGGCCCATCTGTGCGACCGCATCCGTCTGGCGTGCGGTCAGCTCGTCGACCCAGCGCTGCGCGAGGTCGACCACGGTCTGCGCGTTCAGCTCGGGCACCTTGCCGTCGGTCAGGAACCAGTCCTCGACGGCGTAACGCGCGTCCTCGATCGCGGGCGCCGCGCGCGGATCCCAGTCGTAGAGGACGTGGCCGTTCTTGAACCGTGCTATCCAGGTCTGGAACGGCGGTGTCACCGCGAACTCGTTGGTGGCGGGATCGACCTTCAACCGGCGGCCCACCCCGGCGAACCCACTCGGGCGCTGCAGCTCGCGCACCACGGCGTCGGGTTCGGTGGTGTCGGCGTCGTGCGCGGCCTCGAGCACGGCGTCGGTCATCTCGTACGACAGGAGCTCGAGGCCTGGGTAATCGGGCGAGAACGAGCCGTTCACCTGCAGCACGCGCACTCCGTAACGGCGGAAGTAGTCGAAGAGCCACTGGAGGAGCTCGACGGAGACGCCCACCTGGTCGGCCCCGTGAGGCAGCGTCAGAACGGTGTCGTTGCTGAGCGGACCGGCGATCTCGCGATAGGCGCTCATGTACAGGGTCTCGGTGCCGGCAACCTGCGGGTGGTAGCCGATGCGGTCGGCGGCCTGCACTGCGTGGGCGGCGTCGGCACCGAGAGCGAGGGGCACCATCACGACCGCGCCGGCGGACTGCAGCGCGCGGACCTGCGGTGTCATGTCTGCGTCACCGGCGGAGAACCGCTCCTTGGCGACCACGCGGAGGCCTGCACCCTCGAGCGCGACCTCGACGTCTGCGAGTCCGATGTCGGTGATCGAGTCGTCTGCTGCGACCAGCCCGACCGCGGCACCCGGGTACTTCTGCGCGAGCCACGCGGCGAGCACCTCGGGCGAGTCCGAACGCGGCGGATACGCGAACGCGTTCGGCAGCGTCGTGGCGTCCATCGTGGGTGGTGGGATCACCGGCAGCATCACAGGCACGTCGAGGTTCGCCACGAACCGTGCGTCGAGCGCCGGGAGCTGAGGGTCGTCGAGGACGATCGCGTCCACCGCGTCCTCGCTCACGAGCTTGGTCAGGCAGTCGCGTTCGGTGGACGGCTGGAACTTGCCGTCGCACGTGACGATCTCCACGTCACGGCCACCGAAGCCGCCACCGTCGTTGCGCTCGTCGACGGCATAGCGAACGCCGCCCTCGACGCCTTTGCCCACATAGGACAGGTCGCCGCTGAAGGCGCCGACGACCCCGATGCGCATAACGCCGTCGTCGACGTGGCCGACGCCGTGGCCGGCCTGCTCGCCGGGCGGGCTGCAGGCGGCAACAAGCGCGATGGCTGCTGTGGCCACAGATGCGATGAGACCTCGGCACGCTCGGACCACGCCAGGAGCCTACGCGCGCCGGTCACTCGATCCTGATGACACCGACCTCGACGTCAGGTCAGCTCGAGCACGATCTTGCCGATCGGGCCGCCTCTGTAGAGGTGCTCGAAGGCGGCGTGCGCCTCGGTCACGTGGTACCGGGCGGCGATGTGGGGCTTGACACCGCGGTCGTCGACGAACTTGACGAGCGCCTCGAAGTCGTCGAGGGATCCGAGCGAGGCGCCGGCGATGCGGATCTGACGCCAGAACACACGCTGGAGGTCGGCGGGTGGGTTGGCACCCGAGGTCGCGCCGGCCACAACCACGGTGCCGCCCGAGCGCAACGAGCGCAGGCTCGTCGACCAGGTCGCCTCGCCCACGCTCTCGATCACGACGTCGACCTCGCCGCCGATGACGCGCTTGGGGTTGTCCTCGGTGCTGATCACGACATCCGCGCCGAGCTCTTCGAGCTGGGACGCGACCTCAGGGCGGCGCACCTGCGCGACCATCCTGAAGCCGGCGGCGGCGCCGAGCTGCAGGGCCGCGACGCCGAGGCCACCGGTCGCGCCCGTGACCATGACCGTGTCACCGGGCTCGGGCTGAGATGCGCGGAACAGCATGTTGAAGGCCGTCATGTACGCGGCGGGGAGGCACGCGGCCTCCGCAGGGGTGAGGCTCACGGGGCTGGGCACGACGTTGGCCGCTGGAAGGGCGACGGCGGGCGCCATCGTGCCGGGCCGGCCCTCGCCGATCACCGTCAACCGGCGGCACAGCGACTGGTCGCCGACACGACATCCGTAGCAGTTCTCCGTGTCGTCGCATCCGATCACCGGATACAGGACGTAGCCGTCGCCGGCGCCGTCGTTGCCGAGCACGCACGGGAACGATTCGAGCGCGGCGCCGACGCCGCGCAGCGCCCACAGGTCGTGGTGGTTCAAGGCGGCAGCGACCACAGGCACGACGGTGTCGCCGTCGAGGGGCTTCACTTCGGGCGCATCGACGATCTCGAGCGCGGCTAGCGGGTCATCGGGCGACGGCCTCGAGGCGATCACTGCGAGTCCGGACATCGGTCCTCCCGAAATCGGAGGCCCCGCGAGCAGCGGGATCGGGACGTGGTTGTCCGTTAGTTCGATGGCGCCCGACCGCGTCCCTTCTCGGATGCCCGCGACGCTTGCGCGGCCGGCACCGGTACCCTCGGTCGCCATGAGCCGTCGAGACCTGATCCAGATGAGCGAAACCGAGCGTGCGGAGTTCCTCGCCGCCGCCCACAACGCGAGCCTGACCACGATCGGCAGCGACGGCTACCCGCACACGACCGCGATGTGGTACGGCCTCCTCGACGGCACGATCCACTTCGCGACCTACGCGAAGTCACAGAAGATCCTCAACGCGCGGCGCAACCCCAAGATCAGCGTGCTGCTCGAGGACGGGAATGCATATGCGGAGCTGCGCGGCGTGATGATCCAGGGTGATGCCGCGATCATCGACGATCCCGACCTCGCGGCCGAGGTCATGTTCGACATGACCGCCCGCTACGAGGGAGTCGATGTGCGCGTCCTCGGCCCCGACGCCCAGGACGCGGTGCGCCAGCGTGCAGCGAAGCGAGCGGTGCTCAAGGTCGTCCCCGTGCGCGTGATGAGCTGGGACCACCGCAAGCTCGGCGGCATCTACTAGAGGCAAGGCGCCCGATGGTGGGGGCGGCCCCCTCCGGAACGCTCTCCCCGGCGCGTGGTCACTACGCCTCGTACAGCCTGAACGTGACGGCGTGATCGATGCCGGCCATCTCGCCCTGGCGCTTCGCGTTGGACCGGAGGAAGTCGTCTGGGTCGAAGCCGGAGCCGAGCCCGTCGATGTACGCACGGTGCAGGCGAAGTGACTCGATGCCGGACTCGAGCGTCGCGGACACGTCGACGTAGTGACTCGCGGTGGACGCGCCTGCCACGAGGGCGAAACGGACTCCACCCCACGGTTCACCGAGACCGGGGTCGAGCCAGCGGTTCGCGGCGTGGCGTACCGCATCGAGGGTCGCGAGACCGACGTTGCGGTGGTCGGCGTGGTTGACCGCGACCCCTCCCCAGGTCAGGTCGAAGTTCATCGTGACGACCACGTCGGGGCGGAAGCGGCGGATCTGCTCGGCGATGTCGCGCCTCAGGTCGAGCCCGTCGACCACGAGGCCGTCGACGTGGTCGAGGAACACGACGTCGTCCACCCCCACGACGGCGGCCGATGCCAGCTCCTCCGCCTCCCTCAACGGCCCCGTCTCGGCAGGGGGGAGCCCGTCGATCCCCGCTTCACCCCGGGTCGCGAGCACGTAGCCGACGTCCTTTCCCTGACGTGTCCAGCGGGCGACGACGGCCGCCGCTCCGTACTCGAGGTCGTCGGGGTGGGCGACGACGCAGAGTGCCCGGCTCCAGTCCTCGGGAACAGGTTCGAGCGCGGCTTCGGATCCCATCGTCATCTCTCCTTCACCGTCCAGCGCAACCACGTGCCATGCGCGTTGACCTCGGCGATCCGCACGGGTGTGGGTTCCGGCACCCGGAAGTCCACGACCTCGACGTTCCACCCGACGCTCGATCTCGACTCCGCGAAGACCCAGACGAGGTCACCGCCGCGCGATGCCGCGATGCGCGGCACGAGATCGCGGAAGCGGCGCCCTGCGCGCTCGTCGAAGTGGATCAAGGTGGCGGTGTGGAACACCACCGGTGTGACACCGGCGCCGAGACGGCCGACCACCGCGGCGAGCACCTCCAGAGCATCTCCGCGCACGAGTGGGACAGGATCGGCAGCCACGAGGGCGAGGGCGGCGTCGAGGCGCGCACGGCGGTCCGGATGATCCGGCCACACCAGCGCTCGCAGCCACTCGACGGCACCGGTGTCGGTGGGCAGGACCGGGTCGAGATCGATCCCGACCCGGTCCACGAGCGGGACCGAGTCGATGGCCACGGGTGGTATCCGCGAGCTCCGCAGGTCGCAGGCGACGAGCACGGGGGCGTTCGGGTCGCCGGCCGTGGCTGCAACCGTGGCATCGGGCGTGAAGCGGTACTCGTAGCGGTACCTGTCGAACGCGAGGAGCAGGCCGGCTGACGCGCCGACCTCGACGAGCGCGAGCGGACGCGAGGGGCTCGCCGACGCGACGAGGGCCAGCGCAGGGAGCAGGAACGACGAGCGGCGTGCCTCGTTCGTCTGAACGAGGCGCGTTGCGCACTCGTGAGCGAGGACGTTCTGGTTCGCGTGGCACCACTCGAGGAATGCGGCGTCGTCGATCTCGCGGATGGCGCTGCCGAGGTGCAGGTGGGCGGCGCCGAAGAACACGTTGGGCTGCTGCTGGCCGCGACGCACCGCCGACACACACGCGGCCGCCCCGGGGTCGGCGGCGATCGCCCGCGACAGCCGGTCGTAGGTAGGCGCGTACGACCCGCACTCGGCGTCGGCGAACGCGAGGAATCGCATCGCGATCTCGCCGAGGGTGGGCGTGCCGGAGGCCACGGGCGTCACAGACCCGCGGCCGTCATCAATGCGGCGGCGAGCAGGCCCGAGCCCGCTGCCCAACCGACCCCCGACAGCGCCACCCCGGTATCGGCGTCATAGGTCTCACACGCCATGCCGTCCGCGTCGAACGGGGCGTGCTCGGCGATCATGCGACCCTCGTCGCTGACGTCGCGTCCGCTCGGGAACGCGAGCATCCGTTCGGCCAGCGCCTCCAGGCACGGCCCGGGCATCCAAACGGCGCGTTCGCCCGGGTAGCGCCCTGGCACGTGGTTCGGGTTCCGCGCCGACATGAGGTGGGTGACTGTCCGGCTCCATGCGTCTTCGTCCCGGCGTTCGAGCACACCGAGGCGTCCCAGCATCGCGACGGAGGCGGTGGCGTCGTCCCAGTTGAAGGGCTGACCTTCGGCACCGAGGGCGCCCACGATCCAGCCGTCCTGCACGAACGCCTGTCGCCACAGGCTGGCGAGCTTTGGTACCGCGCTCGAGTGCTCGATCACCTTCAGCTTCCCGAGCACCTCGTAAGCGGCTATCGCCATCGCGTTCGGCACCGCCAGGAACGGACCCGGTGCAGCGTCGCCCGATGGTGCGAGCTCGGTGCGGAACAGGCCGAAGGCACGGTCGTGCCAGCGCGGCAGCTCCTCAGCCACAGCGCGCAACGCATCGTCGACCTCCGGCTCGGACACGACGCCGTGGTCCCCGGTCGAGCGCACGTACTCACCGACTCCGAGCGCAACGTCACAAGCAGCATCGAGCTGGAAGCCGCCGAAGTGCGGCGCGCCTGCAGGATCGAGGGCGTGCATCCCCGGCGCAGCGCCGGCAAGCCGGCACGCCGCGATGAGCCCGTCACGCGCGGCGTCGGGGTCACACGCCGTGACCGCAGGCAGCGCCCACCGGAACCAGTCGCGTGCACGGAACGTCGCTGGGAGGTCGTAGCGGGGCGAGCGTGACGTCACGGGGACCCACTCGCCCGTGTCGATGGCACGGCCCAGCGCACCGATGCGGCAGAACCGGAGGTTCTCGACGGTTCGCGCACTGACGCCCTCGGGTACGAACACTCCGCGCTCGGCCGGGCGTCCGACCGCGCGGCGCAGCGCATGAGCAGCGCCGACGGCGGTGTCGCCGTCGATGCCGACCGCGACGTGGACGGGTCCCGGCAGATCGAGCATCGCCCGGAGGCGGTCCTGGGGAGGATGACGTGACTCACGCTCGGGGTCCCAGTCGATGCCCTCGACGTGGATCCGGTTGACCCCTGCGTGCGGAACGACGGCGAAGGCGCCCAGCGGTACCTGCCCGAGTGGCTCGAAGACAAGCGCGTACGCCCACGGATCCCAACGCACCCCGAGGGAGACGGGCAGCGGCCTGCTCGAGTGCCGCTGGCGCAGTACGCCGCCCCAGCGCAGATCGAGGTGCACCATGGCACCCTCGATCGTGAGCCCACGCTGCTCGCTGCGCGTCGTCACCGCAGCACCGGCACCGTGCACGGCGACGAGGGGCGAGTCGTCGCCGACGAAGCGCACCATCGCACGCTGACCCTCGTGCAGCAGATCGATCTCGGGGAGCGTCAGGAGCCCCTCGGCTCCGGCACTGCCCGGGACGAAGAGCCAGTCGGTACCGTGGGAGCGCCCCCACCACGGCGGCGGCGGGCGCTGCGGCGCGAGCTCTCCGCTCATCGCGGCAACGCCTCGAGCAACGCGTCGACGTCGTCCTCGTTGCACACGAAATGGGGGCTCACCCTCACCCCACCTCCGCGCGGAGCCGCTACCACGACACCGCGGCTGCGGAGCAGGGCACCGAGGTCCTCGGCGCGCATCCGCGGATGGCTGAACGTCACGATGCCCGAAGCGTGCGCGGGGTCGCGCGCCGTCAACAGGTTCATGCCTGCATCGTGAACGCCGGCCACCACCCGGTTCGTCAGGTCGCGGACGCGATCCCAGATGCGCTCACTGCCGGTGCTGGCGAGGAGGTGCAGCGACGCGAGCAGCGCCGCGAGTGCCACACGGGTGGGTGTACCGCCCTCGAGGCGACGCGCCCCGGGGTCGGGCGTCCACGCGAGGTCCTCCCACTGACCACGCTGGACGACCGAGTTCCAGCCCGGCTCGAGCACCTGCAGCCGGTCGAGCACCGAGTGCCTGACGTAGAGGAAGCCCTGGCCCTCGACGCTGCAGAGCCACTTGTGACCGTCGGCCGCGGCGAAATCGACACCCGTGGCGTGGAGGTCGAGGGGCATGACACCGACGCCCTGGATCACATCTGCGCACACGAGCGAACCACGCTCGTGACATGCACGCACGATCTCGCCGAGGTCGGTCCGCCATCCGGTCGCGTAGTGGACCCACGTGAGCGCGACGAGCGCCGGTGGCTTCCCGCCGCCGACGGCCGCGACGAGGTCGTCGAGGACGACACCGGGCCCGCGGCGGGCCACGACGTCGACGTCGACGCCGCGGGCGGCGAGGTTGGTCCAGGGCAGCACCGCGCTCGGGAAGTCGTCACCGGCGACCACCACCCGGTCCCCCGCGCCGAGGCCGAGTCCGTTCGCGACCCACCCGAGCCCCTCGGTCGTGTTGCGCACGAACGCGATCTCCTCGGCAGTGGCGCCCACGAACCGCGCCACGTCCTCGCGCAGCTCCTCGATCGCGGCCTCGGTGTCGTCGACGCTCACGATCGCGTCGAGCGCCTGCGCCTCGAGTGCGAGCGTCGCCGCATCCACGGCGATCTGCGGGATGGGGGCAACCCCGGCGAAGTCGAGGTACGCCCAGCGGTTGAACACCGGGAACCACTCCCGAGCCACAGCCAGCGAGAGGTCGGGGACAGGTGCTGGGGAAGCCGTCGACATCGGGCCGAGGTTAGAGAACCCGGGCGCCGCCAACGACCAGCGGCGGCTGGTGCCGGGACCACGGGGTCCGTGGGCGGCGCCCCCACGACACCGACCTGCCGGACCCCGGGTGCCCATGCTCTCCTTCGGGTCCTCGCGGACCCTCCCCAGCCGACTCCCGAGCGGTGCTGCGTCCAGAGGGGCGCAGAGCCCGAAACGGAGCGAATCTATCCTCGCGGCGCGGAATGCGCTAGTGGTACCAGAAGCCACCGTGGCTGCTCGGGCTGCCGCGTCGGGTCGCGGTCGACCTGCCGCGAAGCGACCGGCCCTACCGGGACCGGTCGCGCACCACCGCGAGCGGCGTCACAGAAGTGCGCCGCAGGCGTCGCAGAAGACCGCCCCGTCGCGGGTGGGGTGCTGGCAGCGTGGGCACGCTCCCTGGATCAGCGGCGGCGGAGCGACGTGCACGAAGTAGGTCGACGCCGAGTCGTCGCTGCGGGTCACGACGACGCCGGGCACGAGCTCGAGGATGCGGTCGTCATCGCGTTCGCAGAGGCGGGCGAGCTCCGCCGCGAGGGCCAGCCGCGACGCCGCCTCCTCAGGGGAGAGCTTCGGAGCGACCGCGCCGACGACGGGGATCTCCTCCGTCACGCCGCTGTCCCGCGAGATGGCGGCCGCGAGCGCCCTTGCCTCACCTACGTGCGCGGGGCCGATCGCGAAACGCACCACAGGGCCGGTCGACAGGCCGATCGTGAGCGTCACCCCGATCGGCGAGTCTTCGACGTGAGCATGGCCGAGCATCTCCAGCGGCACGGCACCGTCAGGTTCAGGGTCGGCACTCGCACGCCAGACCAGGGTGACGAGCCGTCTCTCGGTGAGCACGACGACCACGCGGCCGATGTCGCCAGCTGCGTCGACGCGCCCGTTCACGTCGACGACGGTGGCCTCCACGCACCCGCGCACGCCCTCACCCCGATCCAGGTGGGGTGCGCACAGCTGGGCCAGCACGTCCCGGGGTATGACAGCCATCGCTGTCTTGTCGGACATCCGCTCGCGATCCTTGATCCACATGGCGCGGCCCGGCGTAGTCTCCGTCGATGCGCAGGATGGCTCGGCTGTTCACGATCGTGGCTGTCGGTGCCGCGTTTTGGCACGCCGCCGCCGCGGGGGCGACGTGGACCATCGCAGCGGTGGACACGCGCACCGGTGACGTCGGCGCCGCCGGAGCCGGCTGCGTCGACGCCGACCTGATCGCCGTGGCGGGTCTCGTACCCCGCAGCGGCGCTGTCGCGGCCCAAGGTGAGTACCTCGAACGCGGACGCGATCTCGCAGTGCAGCAGGTCGGGCTGGGCCGGACACCGGTGCAGATCCTCACAGCTCTGACCGGGGCCGCGTTCGAGCCCGACAGCGCACGGCGCCAGTACGGCATCGCGACGACGAGCGGCTCGGGTGCGTTCACGGGCAGCAAGGTGGAGGAGTGGTCCGGCGATCGCAACGGCAGCGGCCCGGGAGGCAACGCCGTCGTGATCGTGGACGCCGCCGGCGACGCCGAGGTGGCCGGTCGCGCGTTCGACGCGTTCCAGACCACCGACCGTGGGCCGCTGCACCTGACCGATCGCCTCATGCTCGCGCTCGAGGCGGGCTCGGCGGCGGGTGGGGACAAGCGATGCAACGTGGACGGCATCACCCAGACCGCGCGCAGCGCCTTCCTGGTCGCAGCACGACCCGAGGACCCCGTTTTCGCTGCTCCGTCCAACACCCCGCTCGCGCTCATCGCGGGGCTGCCGTGGCTTGCGGTGTCGGAGGTCAACGGTGACAACCGCGAGAACCCGATCCTCGACGTGCGCGCCGAGTACGACGCGTGGCGCGCCGTGTCACTGCCGCCGTGCCCGGACTGCAACCTCGATGCGATACCCGTGCCCGAGGGGGACCGCCAGGCTCCACCGCCTATGGACTGGGGCGACGTCCTCGGTGTCGCGATCGTGGTGCTCGCGGCGGTCGTGATCGTCGCTGTCGTGAGCGCCCTCACCGTCGCGGTGCTTCGCCGGCGCCGGGTCGCCGGAACCGCAGCGACGGTAAAAGGCGACGCCCCAACAGCCGATCCGGATCTGGAGCCCGGTGAGCCGGGCGAGCCCGACGACACCACTGCATCAGAGACGTCTCGATGAGCGGCAGCATCCTGTGTGACTTCCAGCGATGGGTGTCAGCCCCGCCGGCGCGGGTGCGCGCTGACCTCGCGAACGTGCTCCGCCGCCTCAAGTTCAAGGTCGCCGCCGACCAGACCAGCGTGATCGAGGCAACCCGCGGATCGCAGATGGCCTCGTCGGCGATGGTGATGTCGAAGCTCCCCCTCGCGGTGACGATCCAGGTGCGGTCCGGCGACGGGTCCGGGACCGGCCTGTCGGTCCGCATCGAGGACCGCTGGCGCAGCCCGTTCGGGAAGATCTGGGGTGCGAACACCCCGTATCGAACGCTCTTCGACGAGGTCGCCGCCAAACTCGACGAGGCCCTCGCACGGCTCGACCCCCACAGCGCCGCCTCCTTCGAGCCGCCCCGGTTCTGGTCCGCCACCGGCGACGTGGCCGCACTCGAGCGCACGAACGTCGCGGCCGGCAACGTCGGTGACAAGGCCGTGCAGAAGGCGACACGGGTCCTCGAAGGGGGGCCGAAGAAGACCGACCAGCCCGCGGCGTGGAAAGGCGTGGTAGCTCTCAGGTTCGACGCACCCGCCGGCTCGCTCCAGCTCGACGCCGCCGAGGTCCGGACGCGCCTCACGGTCGCGGCGCTGATCGGGTCACAGCCGGAAGGCATGCCCGAAACGCTCGTGCGCCGGATCGAGGCTCTTGCAACCAAGGTGGAACAGGCCCTGTCCGGTGGACGCGGCGTCGTGGTCATCCAGCTCGATGCCGGCGAGCAGAAGGTGGTGGAGTTCCTGCACATGCAGGCTCGCATCCGCGCCGAACTGCCCATGCGGATCCTGACGACCTGCCAGGAGTGCCGTTTTCAGAAGGTCTCGAACCCCGACCTCGAGCGCGTCCGCCGCCGCAACGACCGCCTCCGCACGCTCACGTCGAGCCTCGGCGCGAGCTTCGGCCGCGGCGGTCCGAGCCCGTTCGTGGTCTTCGGCACGTGGTTCCGCATGACCCAGCTCGACCCGGACTTCGTCTGCCCACGATGCCAGGGGATGCTCGGTGCAGGCCGGATCGTCACGTTCTGCCCGGAGTGCGGCGACCGCAGGGACGAGGCCGTCCTCACGAAGTGCCCCAAGTGCCAGTACGACTTCCGCCGATCGCTGCGACAGGACGAGCTGTGGAGGGAACTGCCGGCGCCGAACCAACCGCTCGCCGCGTTCCCGCCGCCACCGCCCACCGCATCGGCGCCACCGGCGCCGATGGGGACCGCACCGCCACCACAGCCGATGCACTCGACGCCGCCGCCGCCGGCGCATACCCCGAGCGGAGGCCTCGCGTCGTCGGTCCCCGCCCCGGTTCCACCACCACCGGTGCCGCGCACGTCCCCCCCGCCACCGCCTCCGCCTCCCACACCGCACTCGGCTCAGCCGCCGCCGCCCCCACCACCCGCGGCGGCCGCGCGACAGCCACCACCCCCGCCCCCGCCGACGGCGCGCCGATGCGACTGGTGCGGCCGCGCGACCCCGGTCCTGTGGCGTGTGGTCGTGTGGGAGAACGGCACACGCGCAGTCCACACGCTCTGCGGACAGCCACCACGCTGCGCACCGCCATCGCTGGAACCCCCCGTCCGCGTCTGAGCTACGGCCAGCTGATCCCGCTTTCCTGGAATACATCCCGGGCTGCGGTTGTTGTGACAACGGCGTAAGCCTGCGCGGAGACCGGATGACACCCTGCGACCAACTCGTCGACGCACCTTCAACCGAGCGGTCGGAGCGCGCGTTCGAATGCTGGGTCCTCCCCGAGATCGACGTCCTCTACCGGGTGGCGCTCTCGCTCACGCGGAACCGCTACGACGCCGAAGACCTCGTCCAGGAGACCCTCGCCCGCGCGCACAGCGCACTCGACCGCTTCGACGGGCGTCATCCGCGTGCGTGGCTGCTCACCATCCTGCGCAACACCCACGTCAACTCGGTGCGCCGGCGCCGCCCCGACCTGCTCCGTGACCCCGACGCGACCCTCGACGACCTGACCATCCACTCGACGACGTCTGCACGCGCCGCTGCCGAGGGTGATCCGGCCGAGGTGCTCGACGCTGCCGGCTTCGATGCCGCTGTCGAGGCAGCTCTCGACGACCTCTCCGACGACTTCCGCAGCGTCGTCGGACTCGTCGACATCGGCGGGATGAGCTACCAGGAGGCCGCCGACGCTCTCGACATCCCTGTCGGCACCGTGATGAGCCGGCTCCACCGGGCGCGCAAGCGCATGCTGCGCTCGCTCGAGTCCAGTCGCGACGCGCAGTTCCCGATCCCGACCCGACATTGACCATGTTCCGCCCGCCACGATCCCCGACCCGGCTCGAAGGCGACACCGCACCGTCGTGCCGCTCGATCGCGCGGGTCGTCGAGGCCTATCTCGACGGCGAGTGCGACTCGGAGACCGCGATGAAGGTCGTCGCGCATCTCGAGGCGTGCAAGCCCTGCTCCGACGAGTCGCGTGCGCTCGAGGAGATCAAGCGGTCCCTTGCCACGGGCCGATGTTGCGGCACCGACCCCGACGTCGTCGCCAGCCTGCGTGCCTACGCCAAGAGGCTGTCCCAGGGCTGAGCGAGGCTCATCGGTGCCTCCCGTTCGTGATGGGGAGGCGCCGGTCGCGGCCGAACGCCTTGGGCGTGATCCGCACCCCCGGTGGGGCCTGGCGGCGCTTGTACTCGGCAGCGTCGATCATGCGCACGACACGGTCGACAAGGGCTTGGTCGGCGACACCGGACTCGACGATCTCGGCCGGCGAGCGGTCACGCTCGACGTAGGCCTCGATCACACGGTCGAGCACGTCGTAGGGCGGCAACGAATCGCTGTCGAGCTGGTCAGGGCGCAGCTCGGCCGACGGTGGCTTCGAGATGGTCGACTCGGGAACGAGGTCCGTGCCTGCGACCTCGTTGCGCCATCGTGACAGCTCGTAGACCAAGGTCTTGGGAACGTCTTTGAGGACCGCGTAGCCACCGGCGAGATCGCCGTACAGGGTCGAGTACCCGACTGCCATCTCGCTCTTGTTGCCTGTCGACAGCAGGATCGACCCGAACTTGTTGGAGAACGCCATGAGCAGCGTGCCCCGGATCCGCGCCTGCAGGTTCTCCTCGGCGACACCGTGCTCGGTCCCGGCGAACAACGGGTCGAGCGTGTCCAGGTAGGAGCGGAACACGGCGGAGATCGGCAGGAGCTCGAAGCGGATACCGAGGCGTTCGGCCAGAAGGCGGGCATCCGCGACCGAGTGCTCCGACGAGTACGGAGACGGCATCGCGATGCCGGTCACCGCACCGGCCCCGATGGCGTCGACCGCGATCACGGTCGTGAGTGCCGAGTCGATTCCACCGGAGAGGCCGACGACGGCGCTGCGGAACCCGTTCTTGTCGAGGTAGTCGTGCACGCCGAGGCGCAGCGCTCTGTAGACCTCGTCGCAGCGCTGCAGCTCTGAAGTGCCTGTCACGACGGCAGGTGTTCGAGGCGGTCCCGGCCTCGCGGGGACGACCGCGTCGAGGTCGACGACACGCAGGTCGAGCGGACCCCACGATCGTGGCCGCGTGTCGACGAGCCGGCGCCGGAACGCCTCGCTGCAGTCGACGTCCCACACGCCCAGTGCGGTCTCGAAGCGGTCCAGCTCGTCGACCACCTCTCCGTCGACGTCGAAGAGCGCCGAACCTCCGTCGAAGACGAGCTCGTCCTGACCGCCGACGAGGTTGACGAACACGAGTGGCAAGCCGACGTCGGATGCACGCGTGGCGAGCATCTCGCGCCGGCGCCGGTGTTTGCCGATGTGGTACGGCGACGCGTTGACGTTGATCGCGAGCTGCGCCCCAGCGCGCGCCTGGGCGAGGATCGGGCCCGCCGGCATCCAGACGTCCTCACAGATCGTGATCCCGAACGTGACGCCGCGGAGGCGGAACAGCGGTCCGGGATCGGGGCTCGACGCGAAGTAGCGCTTCTCGTCGAAGACCCCGTAGTTCGGAAGGTGCTCCTTGCGATAGACCCCTGCGACCGACCCACCGGCGATGACCGCGGCCGCGTTGTAGAGGTCGCGGCGGTGCACGACGGTGCCGACGACCATCACGACGTCGGGAGCGGCGGCAGCGAGGTCGGCGAGAGCGGCCTCTACGTCCGCGACGAACGCCGGCTTGTGGAGCAGGTCCTCGGGTGGGTAGCCGGTCAGCGCGAGCTCTGGGAAGCAGACGACGTCGCAACCCGCGGCCCCGGCCGCTCGAGCGGTCTCCGCAATCAAGGCGGCGTTACCATCGAGGTCGCCGACGGTGGTGTTCACCTGCGCGGCGCCGATCCTGAGTCGCACGAGTGCCAGGGTATCCGACATGGTGGATCCGACCGACACGGCCGGCGCGATCTCTCGTGCACTGGCCGGCACCCCCGTCGACGCGGTCCTGGCCGCGGTCGCGGCCTCGGCAGATCCCGACTCCGTCGGCGCCGAGCTCGTGGCGCTCACAGAGGCACAACCGGAAGCGACCCGTGCCGTGCTCGGCTCCGACGCAGGGCGGCGAAACCTCCCGCTCGTGGCAGGCGCGTCCCGATCGCTGGTCCGCTGGCTCCGCACCCATCCGAGCGACCTGCGCGACCTCGGCACCGAGCTCGTGCTGGCGCCGCTCCCAGACCGCGACGAGCTGCGATCACGTGCACTCGCCACCGTGACTTCGGCCGCCGATCCCGAGGCCGCCCTGAGGACGTTCCGGCACTCCTGGTATCTGCGGATCGCGTTGCGTGATCTGTCCATGATCGCGACGCTCTCCCAGGTCGGGGCGGCACTGTCCGACCTCGCCGACGCCTGCCTGGAGGCGGCGCTCACCATCGCGACCGAAGGCAGCCCCGAGGGACTCTGCATCGTGGCCATGGGCAAGCACGGCGGCCGCGAGCTCAACTACTCCAGCGACGTCGACGTCCTGTTCGTGTCGGCCGACGGCGACGACCCGACACCTGCATGCCGCCGGCTCCTGTCGACGATGGCCGCACCGAGCAGCGAGGGCATCGTGTGGCGGACCGACGCCGACCTCCGCCCGGAGGGCCGCTCCGGCAAGCTCGTCCGGTCGGTGGCCGGCTACGTGTCGTACTGGGAGCGATGGGCGGACACGTGGGAGTTCCAGGCCCTGATCAAGGCGCGTCCCTGCGCAGGTGACAGCAGCGTCGGTGAGCAGTTCGCCACCGCTGCATCGCGGTACGTCTGGCCGGAGACGTTGCGCCCCGACGCTCTCGACGAGCTGCGTGCCATGAAGGCCCGCGCCGAAGCACAGCTCGCACGCACGGGCACAGCCGACAGGCAGGTCAAGCTGGGGCCCGGCGGCATACGCGACGTCGAGTTCGCGGTGCAGCTCCTCCAGCTCGTGCACGGCCGCCACGACCCCACGATCCGCTCACCGAACACGCTCGAGGCGCTCGGCCAGCTCGCAAACGCCGGCTACATCGCACATGCCGATGCCGAGGTCCTCGCGAACAGCTACACGAAGCTTCGCACCGTGGAGCACCGCCTCCAACTCCTCGACGAGAAGCAGGTGCACTCGCTGCCGGCCGACGACGCCTCGCTGGAACGGCTCGCACGCGTGCTCGGGTACAGCCCGACGGCGGATGCGGCGGCGGGAGCGCAGTTCCTCGACGACTTCCGCGTCGACCTCGCCACCGTGCGAAGCGTGCACGAGCGCCTCTTCTACAGGCCGCTGCTCGAGGTCTTCGCAGGCCAGGGGGACACGACGATCTCCGCAGACGCGGCCGAGGAGCGCCTGCACGTGTTCGGATTTGCGAACTCGGCGGCCACACGACGGGCGCTCACGGCCTTGACCTCGGGGATGTCGCGCCAATCGCGGCTGATGGAGGCGATGCTGCCGCTCGTGCTCGGTTGGCTGACCGATGCGCCGAACCCCGACCTCGGTCTGCTCATGCTCGAGCGCCTCACAGAGGGCTCCCACCGCGCCGAAGCGCTAACCGCCGTGTTCCGCGAGTCACCGCTCGCCGCCCAGCGGATCTGCAAGGTGATCGGCACGTCGAGGCCGATGGGCGAGGCGCTCGAGCGCTTCCCGGATCTCATCAGGATGCTGCTCGAACAGGACGACGCGCTGGCAGCGCCACGCGACGAGGACGAGCTGCTCGAGGGCGCCACGCGCCAGATGGCCTGGCGACGCGGCGACGCAGGCCGCCTGCGCGCGATCCGCCGGTTCGTCCAGCGCGAGCGCGCCCGCGTGGGCATCCGCGAGCTGCTCGGGTTCACGACCCACGAAGGCGTCGGCGAGGAGCTCACGCGTCTCGCGTCGGCATGCCTGCAGGCCGCCCTCGACGAGAGCGGCGTTCCGGCGCCGGTGCCGCGGATCGCCCTCGTCGGCCTCGGCCGTCTCGGCGGGCGCGAGCTGTCGTACGGCTCCGACCTGGACATCGTCGCCGTGCACGAAGGAGATGCCGGCGCCTTCGGCAAGGCCGAGGCCGTGGTCCAGGCGGTCGTGCGTGCGGTCGCGTCGCCCACAGCCGACGGGATCGCGTTCGACGTCGACCTCGACCTGCGTCCCGAGGGACGTGCCGGGGTGCTGTCGCGGACGGTCGACGGCTACCGGCAGTACTGGGAGCGTTGGGCGGAGACGTGGGAGTTCCAGTCGCTGCTGAGGGCTCAACCGATCGCGGGGGATGCCGCGCTGGGAGCGGAGCTGTGCGCGGCGGCCGGCGATTTCGTGTACCGCGACCCGTTCCCTACGGCGTGGCGCACCGATGTCCGCAAGATGAAGGCGCGCATCGACAAGGAGCGGCTGCCCAAGGGTTCCGATTCCGCGCTGAACCTCAAGCTCGGACGCGGCGGACTCGTCGACGTGGAGTTCGCCGTGCAGCTCCTGCAGCTCGAGCACGGGGCGTCAACGCCGACGGTGCGCACACCGTCGACCCGGATCGCGATCGAGCGTCTCGCAGCTGCGGGTGTCCTCGACGCCGGCGGCTCCTCGCGCCTCGCCGACGCGTACAGGTTCGCGTCTCGTCTGCGCGACCGGCTCTGGCTCATGGCATCACGCTCGACCGATGCACTGCCCGCCAACCACACCGAGCTCGGCCGCCTCGCTCTGTCGCTGGGCTACTCGCACCATCCCGCACCGACCCTGCGTGAGGACTGGCGCCGCCTGGCGCGCCGTGCCCATTCGGTCGCGGAGTCGGTCCTGTACCCCGAGCAGGGATCGCAGCAGGAGTTCCGCGACTAGCCGGCGGCGATCGCACGCACGAGGTCGCCCCGCGTGACGATGCCGACGAGCTTGCCGTCCTCGACGATCGGCAGCCGCCCGACACCGTGGTCGAGCATGTAGGTCGCGACGTCCTCGAGCGTGGTCGCGGGCGGGACCGTCGGCGGGTCCTTCCGCATCGCGTCACCGACCGTGGCGGCAACGGCCTTGCGGAACCGGTCCTCGAAGCGGTGCAGTCCCGACGGCAGCTCTATGTAGGCGCCCAGGAACTCGATGTAGCTGCGCTGGGGAAGGTCGGCGTCCTCGACGATGACGTCACCCTCCTCGATGAGACCGACGAGATCACCGCCCGCGTCGACGACCGGGAGGCCGCCGACGCCGTGCTCGGCCATCATCTTCGCCGCATCGAGCACCCCGGCGTCGGCGCCGATCGTGATGAGATCGGTCGTCATCACGTCCGACACTGGCAGGTCCCTGGGCACTTGGCGCTCCGTCCTTCGGATCGGTCCGAACCGGTCGGCGACAAGTATGGCGCTCAATCGGCGCCGCTCGCGATCCGACACTCAGCAGAGACCCCGATCCCGGGCAGGATGCGATGAGCAGGATCACCGACGACCGCAGCCGTGTGCTCGTCGTCTGTGCGGACGGCGACACCGCCGCCGCCGTGCGCGGAGCCCTACAGGCCGCCGGCGACTTCGTCTGGTGCGGCTGGGCGACCGACATGGCAAGCGTGCGAAGGCTCCCACCCGACCTCGGCGCCGACGTGGTCGTGACCGACGTCGCCGTGCCGGGCCCCGGAGGCGACGCGGTGGTGTCCACGCTCGCGGCCGCGTTCCCACGCACACCGCTCGTGGTCTGGACCCTCACCCTCTCGCCACGGCCCCTCCTGGCAGCGCTGCGCGAGGGTGTGTTCGGCTACGTCAACGTCGACGACGGCCTCGACGCCCTCGTCGACGCCCTGCGAGCTGCTCGGGCGGGGAGGATCGCGTTGGGTGACCGCGCGCTGGAGTCTGCGTGCGAAGCGCTGGGGAGGCCGGCGTCGACCGCGGTCCCGCCGCTCAACCGTCGCACCACCCGCGTGATCGTGGAGTCGGCGTCCCTGCACGCAGCAGCCTCGCTCACAGACTCCGACACGCCACTCGACGCCGCTGACGTGGTCGAGGAGCTCACGCGGCGGGAGCTGCAGGTGCTCTCGAAGCTGGGGCTCGGCCTCGACAACCGCGCGATCGGGAGCCAGCTCGGCCTCAGCGTGGGAACCGTGACCGGCTACGTCAGGCGGATCCGCGAGAAGCTCGGCGCCCGCACCCGCGGGGAGCTGATCACCATGTCGGCACGCCTCGGCGAGAGCTCTGCAGCCGCGTCCTGACCGGCGCTACCGGAGCTGTCCGAGCGACTTCTCGATGCCCTCGGCGAACACGGCGAGGTCGGCTGTGGTGTCCCAGTCGCCGCTGAGGCCGAAGTTGAGCTGGCCGTCGTAGCTGAGCACCGCGACACCGACGGCCATCTTGCCGAGCAGCGGCACGTACGGGTACGCCTCGCGCATCCGCGCCCCGAGGCAGTAGAGCGGGAACTGCGGGCCTGGAACGTTGGTGACGACGAGGTTGACGATGCTCTGCACGGCGGCGCCACGGGCAGCGAGGTTGAGGAAGAACATCGGCAGGTAGTCGAACGATCGCATCAGCGACTCGGCACCCTCCGCCTCGTGCGAGTCCTTGAGCGCCGCGGTCTGGGCGTGGATCGCGGCGAGCACCTGTCTCGCGTCGGGCTCGCCGACCGGCAGCGTGACGAGCATCATCGACACCTGGTTGCCGTAGGTGCCCCGGTCCGCCTCGGGACGCACCGACACCGGCACCATGACCTTGAGTCCGGGCCCGTCGACGACGTCGCCACGCTCGAGCAGGTAGTGGCGCAGCCCGCCTGCCACGATCGTCAGCACGACGTCGTTCACGGTGGTTCCGTACTGCGCCTTGACAGCCTTGACGTCGGCGAGGGCGAGGCTGACCGTCTCGAAACGCCGGTGTCCGCCGACCGTGCGCGACAGCGACGTCGTCTGCGTGCTCTGGATCGATCCGCCGAGGCTGAGCAGACCCTTCGCGCGGCGTGCCGCCACCTCGTATGCGTGTCGCGGCGCGCGGATCGACGCGCGGAGACCACGCACGATCTCGGCTGGACGCGTGAACCGCTCGATCACGCTGTCCACCACCAGGCGTTGCTTCGACGGTGCCGGCTCCGGTTCGAACGACCCCCCTTCGGGGGCCACCGCGTCGGGTGCGAGGTCGAAGAGCACCACTGCGAGGTCGACACCGCTGATGCCGTCGACCATGGCGTGGTGGATCTTGTAGATGACCGACTTGGCGCCGCCGGGCTGGTCGACGAGCCACACCTCCCAGAGGGGCCGCTTGCGGTCCAGCGGCACGCTCATCACACGACCGAACAGCGTCAGCAGTTCTTCACGGCCTCCGGGCTGGGGCAGGCCGGTGTGGCGCACGTGGTAGCGGATGTCGAAGTCGGCGTCGTCGACCCACACCGGCCGCCCCTGGCCGTAGGGCACCCACATGAGCTTGCGGCGCAAACGTGGCGCGAGCGCGAGCTTGGTGTCGATCAGGTCGCACAGGTCCTCGTAGCCGAAGTCAGCCTCGTCGAGCAGCGCGAGCGACCCGACGTGCATCTGTGCCGTTGCCGACTCCGCGTAGAGGAACGAGACGTCCTGCGGCGACAACCTCTCGTAGAAGCTCATCGACTCCCCCGATAGACGGCGCACACCATTCTGCCGCCGGCGCACGACGGTGCAACCGACGCCGCCACGGCATCGGACGCGAGAGCACGGATGCCGTCTTCGTGCGGAGGGACACGGGGAACACGACCGCCTCGTGTGTTGATGAGCGAGGCCCCGCCGTTTGCAGGCGGGGCCTCGGCGTCGGCCAGAGCCGTGAACAGGCCCCGGCGATTGGAGAGAGCCGGCGGGTGGGGACCAGCCCTCTCCGTGGGTGATGTGGGTGGGTACCTAGAGGCTAGACCGATTCGGGTGATTTAGGAACCGTCTGCCACCTGGCCTTCTCAGCGCAGGTAGTCGGCGAGGGTCTTCTCGATGCCCTCGGCGAACACGTCGAGGTCGGGAACTGCGTCCCAATCCCCGGTGAGGCCGAAGTCGAGTGCTCCGTTGTAGGACAGGCACGCGACGCCGATGTTGGTCTCGCCGACGAGGGGCACCATCGGCAGGATCTCGTGCACTGCCCCACCCATGAAGTAGAGCGGGAACTGGGGGCCGGGGACGTTAGTGACGGTCAGGTTCATGACCCACTGGTTCGCCACCACGCGGCCTGCGAGCGAGAGCAACGTGGGCGGTGCGAAGTCGGCGAGACGCATTATGGCGTCGGCCCCGAGTGCCTGCTTGCCGTCTTTGGCACGACCCATGTGCGCCTTGATGAGCGAGAGGCGGACGTCGGGGTCGGGCTCACCGACCGGCAGTTCGGCGAACATCACCGCCACCTTGTTGCCCATCGACATCTTGTCGGACTCCTCGCGCACCGACACGGGCACCGACGCGCGCATGACGAGGTCGTCGACGACGTCGCCGCGGCTGAGGAGCAGGTGGCGCAAACCGCCGGCCACGAGGGCGAGGACGACGTCGTTGACGGTCGATCCCACGCGGTTCTTCACGACCTTGACGTCGGCGAGGTCGGTTCGCACGACGCCGTAGCGCCGGTGCTGGCCGTTGCGCTGCGACAGCGACGTCTTCGGTGCGACCTGGAAGGGCGCCTTGCCGAAGCTCATGACCCCGGCGCCGACCTCGCGGGCGCGGCCGAGGAACTCGCGCGGGCCTCGCGTCGCGCGTGCGGCTGTGCGCCACACCTCGGCGGGGCGCGTGGCCCGCTCCACGACGGTCTCGCGGAGGAGCTCGGGCTTCGTGGGCGCGCTCCGCGGCTTGTCTGTGGGCGGGCCGAGGTCCTGACCCTCGGCTGTCAGGTCGAGGAGGACGGAGGCGAGGTCGACGCCGCTCATCCCGTCGATCATCGCGTGGTGGGTCTTGTGGATCATCGCGCGGCGCTCGTCGGGCAGGTCGATGATCCACATCTCCCAGAGCGGTCGCTTGCGGTCGAGTTGCACCGACATGATGCGTCCCATGAGCGCAAGCAGCTCACGCTCGCCGCCAGGTCGGGGCAGACCGGTGTGTCGCACGTGGTAGCGGATGTCGAAGTCCGCGTCGTCGACCCACACCGGACGGCCGAACCCGTAGGGCACCCACATGAGCTTCTGGCGGAATCGCGGGACGAGCGCCATCCGGCTCTCGGTGTGGGCCATCACGTCCGCGAGGTCGAAGCCGGAGTCGTCGAAGACCACCAGTCCACCCACGTGCATGTGTGCCGTCGGTGTCTCCTGGTAGAGGAACTGCGCGTCTGCCGGTGCCAGCCGTTCGAAATGAGCCATCGCTTCCGCCTGTGAGGTGTCGCCGTCGCTGTCGACCCGCGAGGTGCCAGGGTAGTGGGGTGGCTGCTGAACCGCTCTGGCCGCTGCCTGCGGGAGCGCAACGGCAGGATTCGCGGGTGACGTCCGTGAAGTCCTGGCGACGATGCCATCCCGGCCGACGCATGCCCCTGACACGGTGGGCGCGGGCTACCGCCGCTTCCAGCGCCGCATGGCGCGCACCACCGAGCTCACCGACCTGAACAGGGTCGTGCCGCAGGTGGCGCGACGCGTGCGCAACCGGTACTCGGGTTTCGCGCGGGCATTCCCGCTGCCGGCTGTGCTCGGTGTCGGCGCCGCGCTCGTCCTCGTGGCGGTCATCTTCTCCAGCCTCTCCGCCTCGACGACCAAGGAGGCGCGCACTTCATCGCCCGCCGGCCTCGACGACGCGCGTCCAGTGAGCCTTCAGGTGAGCGGCGGGTTCGGTGTCGACGGTGCGTTCATGCGCGAACCGGATCCCCTGGCGGACCCGAACACGACAGCGGGTGATGCCGGTTCAGACCCGCTGAGCCGGCTCCTCGGAGGCCTCCAGGGCGGAAGCAGCTCCGCTGCCGGCTCGGACGCTGCGGGCAGCGCCGCGTCGGGATCCGGTGCTGCACCCGCGACGTCAGGACGCGCAGCGACCACCGCCGATCTCGCGAGCCCCGAACTGGTGAGGCTGTACAACCTGACGAACTCGCAGCGCACGAGCCGCGGCCTCGAGCCGCTGCAGCTCGACCTCTCCCTGATCCGCTCGGCCCAGCGTCACGCGGACTGGATGGCAGAACACGGTGTGCTGTGCCACTCCAACGAGTGCGACCCCGGCGGCGAACCCGACTCGGCGACGTGGAACGGGTGGGGCGAGAACATCGCCTACTCGGTGCGGCCGTCCGCAGACGTGGTGCAGACCGCCTTCTTGGACTCGGCACCGCACAAGGCGAACATGCTCGATCCCCGTCATCGCTACATCGGCCTCGGCTGGGCCACTGGGCCCCTCGCGGGCACCAACCGCCTCGTGATGTTCGTCGTCGTGCAGTTCGGCATGCAGCGTCGCTAGCGGCGCAGGCAGCTCATACCGCGGCCGGCTGCGCCGATCCGCCGGGGATGAGACGCTTCCTCGCATTCGCCGTCGCGGCCTCCGTCGCGGCCCTCGGACTCGTGTCCGCGCAGGCGGCCCCCGCACGCGCGGCCCCGGCACCGCTCGCCCTGGGCGGCTGCGCGGACACGCCCGTCACGCTGAGCGACACCGCGGCGATCGCACGCACTTGTGCGTCGTGGGACGGCGTCGACCTCGCGCTGTGGATCGAGGGATCCGGGCTCGCCCAGGAGTTCACCGCCGTGGGTACGGCCAACATCGACCTGTTCGGCTTCGCACTCACGATCGAGGCGCGCGCGGGCATGCGCGCCGTGCCCTACGGAGGATGGGAGGCCTTCGTCGAGCTCACGCGTCCCGTCGCCCTCGGTCCACTTGCGGTTCCACTGCAGGTCGCCGAGGACGGCACGCGGGTGACGCTGTGGATGGGCACCACCACGGTGGCCTCACGCAGCACAGCCGTGCGGACCGACGCGACCAACTCGGTCTCGCTGGTGTTCGCGGGTCCCGACGGGTCACCGCGGGACGCGGTCGTCGTGCCGATGGCGCTCGGGGCGCTCACCCCACCGCCGGTTCCCACACCCGACATCCACCCATATGCGCCTCCGCCCGCGTCGCATGCGCCACAGGCGCCGAGCGCCGCGGCGCGGTTGGTCGAGGCGGCCCATCCGGCGACCGCCACCGCGACCATCGCCGCGACGACTGCCTCGACACGGGTCGGCAGCGCACGCGCGGCTCTCGGGCGCTACTGAGCGGATCCACTCGCGCCCGCACCAGAATGGTGCTGTCAGCCGACCCCCGATGCGAGCGGAGCGACTCATGTGGAGACGACCCGTCCTGTTGTTGACCGCGGGCGTGGTCGCGGCAGCTTCCAGCCTCATGGGGGCTTGCAGCTCCGAGCCCTCGGGCGCCACGACCGCAGCCCCGGCGACGGCTCCGGGTGTCACGGACGCGGTCGCGGTCTCGGTACGCAACTATGCGTTCGATCCCCCGACGATCACGGCGACCACCGGCACTCCCGTGACCTGGACAGTGCTCGAGGGGACCCACGAGATGGTCGCCACCGAGGGCGCGTCTTTCGACTCGGGCCCGATCGGCGCGGGCAGCACGTTCACCTGGTCACCGGACGTCTCGGTGACGGGCAAGGTCTCCTACAGGTGCGCGATCCACCCGACGCAGATGACCGGGACCATCGACGTCAACGGCTGACGCGGGCCACCACGTCCGCCGTCATCGCCGCATCACGGCCTGCGGCAGCCATCACGGCGCCGCGGCACGGCATCCACGCGTACATCGTCGATCCCGTCGACGTCTGCACCACGACCCCGTGGTGAGCGCCGACCGCCACCGCGGCCGGTTGACCCGAGATGCCGACGCTGCGGGCGAATCGATCGAGCACGGTCGCGTCCGGCGCGGCGCCGAAGACGTATGCCGCGCCGCTCACGGAGACGAGGTCGACGACGGCGCCGTCGCCACGTGTCACGTGGTTGAGCCCTGTCCCCTGCAACCCCGGCGGCAGCGCGAACAGGCCGAGAGCGGCGCTGTCCCCGGGCGTGACCGTGTACCCGTCGACGTGGTCCGGGAGCCTCACCTGCGATGCGCAGGGCGCTGAGATGCCCGCTCCCGGCACACCTGCGCCCGGTGCCGGCGCCGACGTCGGCGCGACGGCGGTCGAGGTGGTGGCCTCCCACGGCTCACCGCCTCCGGTCGTGCCGGACCCGTCGGCGTAGAGCAGGGTCGATTCCGTCTGCGCCGCGCTGGTCGCCGGGAGGTGCCCGCGCGTGGCACCTGCGCAGGCACCGGTTGCCGCGAAGGCCAGCAGTGCGCATGCGATCAGGCTCAACGCCGGCTTCGCCATCTCGACGCGTTCGACACCGCACGACGAGGCGCCTGCCCTGGGATCTGGTTGGAAATCCTGACGTATCGCGATATATCGTGACTGTATGAACGAACACCAGATGCACAACCGGAGCGGCCGCCGCGGTAGGCGCCAAGGAGGCGGCGGCCCACGAGCCGGGCGCGGACGCGGCCGGCGCGGAAACGTGCGATCGGCGCTGCTCGTCGCCCTGCTCGACGGACCCGCACACGGCTACGAGCTGATCCAGGCGCTCGAAGCAAAGACCGGTGGGAGATGGCGACCGAGCCCGGGTTCGGTCTACCCGTCCCTGCAGATGCTCGCCGACGAGGGGCTGGTCACGTCGGCCGAGGTCGACGGCAAGCGCGTCTTCGAGCTCACCGACGCCGGTGTCGCCGAGGCGCGGGAGCGCAACGCCGCCCACGAGAGCCCCTGGGAGGCGATGGCCGGGCGCGGCGCGGAAGGGGGGTTGCGTGTGGCGATGCGCGACCTCTCGCTCGCCGTGAAACAGGTCGCCGTCACCGGGCGCCCCGAGGACGTCGAGCGCACCAGCACGATCCTGTCCGAGGCGCGCAGGGAGATCCTGCGTCTGCTGCTCGAATCCTGAACCGCCGGCCCCGAGGGCTGGGCGGCGATGTCGCAGGGCGTTGGTAACGTCTCGTCGATGGACTCCTCGATACCGGATGCGGCACCTCCGGTCGGCCTCGTCGTCGGCACCGATGACGCCACCCCCCTCGAGTACTGGGTGGCGATCGCGCCGGGCCAGTACCTGCAGCTCGACGACGTCGTTGCGCTCGAGCGCGCGGTGCCCGGACGCGACCCTGTGCGGATGTACGGCCTCGTCGGCGACATGCGCGCACGCCATGACGGTGTCCGCTTCGACAACGACGTCTTCCTCGTCGACGACGGTGTCCTCCCGGCCGAGGTGAGCGAGGCCGCCCTCGTGCAGACCACACGTGTTGAGCCCGAGGTCTTCGTGCCGCCGCTGCCGGGCACACCGGTGCGCCGTGCCGAAGGCGACGAGCGCGACACCGCCCTGTTCTTCGACGGCATGGAGGCGCGGCTGCCGATCGGGCTGAGCCGCGACGAGGGCGCCGTGTTCGCCAACCTCGAGTTCCTCGACGGCACCCGCGGTGGCCACGTCAACATCAGCGGCATCTCCGGCGTCGCGACCAAGACCACCTATGCCACGTTCCTGCTCTACTCGCTGTTCACGTCGGGCGTGCTCGGCACCGACGCGGCCAACACCAAAGCGCTGATCTTCAACGTCAAGGGCGAGGACCTCCTCTTCCTCGACCACGCCAACACCCGACTCGACGCGGACGCCGAGGCCGCGTACGGGCGCATGGGACTCCCCGTCGGCCCGTTCCCGTCGGTGGCGGTCTACGCGCCGCCGCGCCGCGACGACCCGAGCGCAACCGCCGACGTGTCGAGCCGCACCGCCGGGGTCACCTCGTTCTTCTGGACGATCGAGGAGTTCTGCCACCAGGAGCTGCTCCCGTTCCTCTTCGCCGACGCCGAGGACGACCGCCAGCAGTACACGATCGTGGTCTCCAACGTCACCGCGAAGCTCAAGACGGCGGTCTCCGTCGGAGACGGGGTGGTCTCCATCGACGGCGAGACGGTGCGCACCCTCCGCGAGCTCGTCGACCTCATCGGCGACCGCGTCGACCCCGACGGTGACGACGTCGAGGAGCGGTTCCGCTGGACCGGCCGCGCGATCGGCGCCGGGACCATCGGCGCGTTCGTACGCAGACTCCACGCGGCAGTCAAGCCACTCGAACCCCTCGTCCGCGCCGACGTCGCCAACCCCGATCGCCACCGGATCGACCTCGAGAACCAGCAGGTCACCGTGATCGACCTGCACAACCTCGCCGACCGCGCCAAGCGCTTCGTCGTCGGTGTGATGCTGCGCAGGGCGTTCGAGCGCAAGGAACGCTCGGGCACGGCGCACCCGCTGCAGTTCGTGGTCCTCGACGAGCTCAACCGGTACGCCCCCCGCGACGGGTCGAGCCCGATCAAGGAGATTCTGCTCGACATCGCCGAGCGCGGCCGCTCCCTCGGGGTCATCCTCATCGGCGCCCAGCAGACCGCCAGCGAGGTCGAGCGACGCATCATCGCCAACGCCGCGATGCGCGTCGTGGGCCGCCTCGACAGCGCCGAGGCCACCCGCAACGAGTACGGCTTCCTGCCCGATGTGCAACGCAAGCGGTCGACGATCCTCAAGCCCGGCACGATGCTGGTCACCCAGCCCGAGCTGCCGGTGCCGCTGATGGTGCAGTTCCCGTTCCCCGCCTGGGCCTCGCGCAGCTCCGAGGCGGGACACAACCCCGCATCGACGCTCGCACCCGACGACGACCCGCTCAGGGGCCTGCCGTGATCAAGCTCCTGCACACGGCCGACTGGCACGTCGGTAAGACGCTGCGGGGCCGCTCCCGCGCCGACGAGCACCGCGAGGTGCTCGCGGAGGTCGCCGCGATCGCCCGCGACGAGGAGGTCGACGCCGTCCTCGTCGGCGGCGACCTGTACGACTCGGCGGCCCCCGGCCCCGAAGCGGAGGAGATCGTCTACGCGGCGCTCCTCGACCTCGCCGCCACCGGCGCCGAGGTCGTGGTCGTCTCCGGCAACCACGACAACCCGCGGCGCCTCGAAGCGGTGGCACCGCTGCTCGAGCTCGGGCGCGTCCACGTCCAGACCCGCTTCCAGGCACCGGCCGGCGGCGGGGTGCGGCACATCGAGACCAGGTCGGGCGAGCGTCTCGCCATTGCCCTGCTGCCGTTCCTGTCCCAACGCCACGTGATCCACGCCGCCGACCTCCTCGGCAAGGACGCCGACGCGCACAACCAGACCTACGCCGACCGCATCTCGCGAGTCGTCGCACTGCTCTGCTCCGACCTCGACCCGGGATCGGTCAACGTGCTGCTGGGCCACACGACGATCACCAACGCCGTCCACGGCGGCGGTGAGCGCCTCGCGCACACGGTCTTCGACTACAGCGTCGCAGCCACGGTCTTTCCCAGCTCACTGCACTACGTGGCCCTCGGCCACCTGCACCGCAGCCAGTCCCTGCCGGCGGCATGCCCGGTCCGTTACTGCGGCTCTCCGCTGCAGCTCGACTTCGGCGAGAAGGAGGACGCCAAATCGGTCCTCGTCGTCGAGGCGTCCCCGGGAGTTCCAGCGCAGGTGCGCGAAGTACCGCTGCGCAGCGGCCGGCCCCTGCGCACCATCCGCGCCACGATGGCCGAGCTCGAGTCCCTCGCCGGGACGACCGGCGACGCCTACCTCCGCATCCGCATCAAGGAGGCGCCGCGGGTCGGCCTCGCCGACGAGGTGCGCGACATCTTTTCCGAGGCTGTCGACGTCATGGTCGACGACCCGCAGCGGCCCGAGTCGAAGACGGTGGAGTCGCGGGTGGGCAAGTCCCCGCGGGAGCTCTTCGCCGCCTACTTGGAGGAGAGGGCGGCGTCCGACCCGCAGGTCCTCGACCTCTTCGACGAGCTCATGGAGGAGGCCGATGCGCCCGCGGCGTCTTGAGCTCGAGGGCTTCACCTCGTTCCGCGGGCGCACCGTCGTCGACTTCGACGGCGCCGACCTGTTCGCGTTCTGCGGCCCCACGGGTGCGGGTAAGTCGAGCCTGATCGACGCGATCGTCTTCGCCCTCTACGGGGCGGTGCCGCGCTACGACGACCTGCGTGCCGTCGCCCCGGTCGTGAGCCAGAGCCGCAACGAGGCGGTCGTCAGTCTCGAGTTCTCCGTCGGTGGTGACGACTACGTCGCCACGCGGGTCGTGCGGCGCACCAAGGGCAAGGGGGCCACGACCAAGGAGGCCCGCCTCGAGCGCGTCCACAGCGGCGGCGATCCCGAGGTGCTCGCCGGAACCGCCGACGAGGTGACCAAAGCCGTCGAGGGGCTGCTCGGACTCGGCTTCGAGCACTTCACCCGCTGCGTGGTGCTGCCCCAGGGCGAGTTCGCGCAGTTCCTGCTCGACAAGCCCAAGGACCGTCAGGCCCTGCTCATGCGCCTCCTCGACCTCGGGGTGTACGAGCAGATGGGCAAACGAGCGCGCGAGCGTGCAGCGTCGCTCGCGACCGAGGTGAAGGTTCTCGACGGCAAGCTCGAGCAGATCGGCGCGGCATCGGAGGAGCTGGTGGCCGGTGCGGCGCAGCGCTGCCGGGAGACCGAGGCGCTCGAGGCGCGCCTGCGCACAGCCGAACCGCAGTTGCAGGCACTCCAGGAGAGCGTGCGGCGCGGGCGCGATGACGCCGCGACTGCAAGCGACGCGATCGCGGTGCTCGGTGCCGTCCAGGTGCCAGACGGCATCGGCGACATCGCCGAGGCCGTCGCGGTGGCGCGGCGTGCCGTCGCCGAGGCCGAAGCCCGCGAGGCTGCGGCTGCGGACACGTTGCGCGAGGCGACCGCCGCCGTCGACGAGCTCCCCGATGCGGGGGTGCTCGGCCGCGTGAGAGCCGCGCACGAGCGCCGCGCGAAGCTCGCGGCCCAGATCCACGACCTCGGGGAATCCCTGACCCCACTCGCTGCGGCCGAGGACGACGCGACGACTGCCGCAAAGGCGGCAGACGAGCAGGTCGAGGTTGCGCGGCGCCACCTGCGCAGCGTGCAGGACAGCCATCTCGCCCACACGCTCGCCGAGACCCTCGCTCCCGGCGAGCCCTGCCCCGTCTGCGCCCAGACCGTCACCACCGTGCCGTCCCTGGACACACCGGCCGAGGTGCCCGCCGCGCAGGCAGCGCTCCAGGACGCCGAGGCCCAGGCCGACGCGGCACGGGCAACCGCGAGCGCCGCCGCCCGCGACCACCGTGATGCCGCCGGCCAGCTCCAGCGCCTGCACGAGCAGGAGGCCGAGCTGGCCGCCGAGCTCGCCGAAGCTCCCACCGCCGACGAATGCGCCCAGCAGCAGAGGCGGCGGACCGAGCTCGAAGAGACGGTGCGGTCGGCTACGTCCACGTTCGACACCGCACGCGCTGACCACGCCAAGGCGCGTCAAGCCCTCGACGGCGCAGAGAAGGCGGACAAGGACGCCCGCGGCCGCTTCCTCGCCGGCCGCGACCGGGTCGCCGCCTGGACGCCGCCCGAGCCCGGCCAAGAGGACCTGCGCGACGACTGGGCCGCACTTGCGCGCTGGGCCGCTGACCTCGTGCCCGCGCAGAGAGACGCGCTCGCCGGTGCAGAGGCCGCCGTCGCCAAGGCCGAGTCGACGGCGGCAGCGGTCGTCACTGAGCTCTGCGCGGCAGCCGCAGAAATAGGCATCGAGGTCGACGACGTCGCCGGGCTCACCGCCGGAGTGCCCCGCGCCGCCGAGCAGGCCCGCATCGCGCATGCGACCGCGGAGACGAACCTGGCGCAGGCGCGCTCGCTGCGCACCGAGATGGCAGGCCTCGAGGCGGCGAGGAAGGTCGCCGACACGCTCGGGCGCCACCTCAAGACCGACGGCTTCCAGACGTGGCTGCAGCGCGAGGCCCAGGAGCAGCTCGTGATCGGGGCGAGCGAGATCCTCGAGGAGCTCTCCGGTGGTGCGTACTCGCTCGCCCTCGACGACAAGGCGAGCGGGTTCGACGTCATCGACCACCGCAACGCCGACCAGCCGCGCTCGGCGCGCACGTTGTCGGGAGGCGAGACGTTCCTGGCGTCGCTCGCGCTGGCGCTCGCCCTCGGTGAGCACATCGCGTCGATGGCTACGCGCGGGGCGGCCCGCCTCGAGTCGCTCTTCCTCGACGAGGGCTTCGGCACCCTCGACGCCGACACCCTCGACGTCGTCGCCGCTGCGATCGAGGAGCTCGGTGCCGGCGGACGCATGGTCGGCCTCGTGACCCACGTCAGCGACCTGGCCGAGCGCGTGCCGCTGCGTTTCGAGGTGTCCAACGGCCCCAACGGCTCCGCGGTCGAGCGGATCGAGTCGTGAGGTTCCACGTCGAACCGTGGGCGCCCGAGTACGGCAGCCCCGTCGACGACGCCGCCCTGGCACCCACCACGGCGAACGTCGACGCCGGCATCGAGGTCGACCCACAGGCGTGGGCGCCGATCGCGCCGCAAGCCGCGCCGATTGCCGACGTGCTCTTCGTCGACGGGGTGCGACGCATCGACGCCCATGTCTGGATCGACACCGACGGCACTGACACCGGTCGCCACGGGATCTGCGCCAGCTACGCGGCGGGAGCGGTGCGCTGCAACGGCAAGGCCGAGGTCGTCGCCGCCGAGGTGCGCCGGCGCCTGTTCACGACCGCTTCCGACGCCGACGACGTGCAGACCCGCTGGGGCGCGTATGCAGTCCACCTCGCCCACGACGACACGGTCGAGTCGCTCAGCCTCGCCATGCAGACCGAAATGGGGGCGCTCGAGGGCGTCGTCGCCGCCGATGCGGGTGCAGCCGACCTGGTGGTGCTCGACGGCCCGCTGGGCCAGCGCGGCCACGTCCGCGGCGCGCTCGGGTACGTGAAGACCCATCAGACCGCGTATCTGCCGCCGCAGTGCCAGGCGGTGCTGCGCGACCTGCGGCCCGGTGAGCGCACGCCGTTGTTCCTCTTCGACTCGTGGGGCCGGCCCATGCTCAGCTGGTACGTGCGCCTCCCCGGTGAGGACGGCGGGTCGCCGCTGTCGGGCCGCATCCGTTGCGAGACCATCGCCGACAGGTCGACGGCCGAAGTCGCATCGCTCGCCGACGCCGTTGCCGCGACCGTCGTCCGGTTCGCGTCGCGCAACCACCGCGAACCGCGTGCGCCCCAGAACCTGTACCCGATCGCAGGGCTCGAGGCGCAGCTGAGACGCCGTCTCGGCGACCGCGAGATCCTCTACCGGGCGTTGCGCCGCGCCGCGGCCGCATGAACCACCGAGGTACGTCCCACCCGGTCTCGGCGCGCTGACGGACGTCCCGCCCGGTCTCGGCGCGCTGACGGCAACACGGTGCCACGTGCGCGCCGAGACCTGCTCCGATGTCCACATCCGCGCCGAGACCGTGGAGTTTGATGTTTCGCTGGGGGTGGTGAACGGAGGTGCCTCAGGCACCTACCGGGTCCGTCGACACCTGGCCGTCGTCGCTGACGTGGTCGGTCCAGACGGTGCCGTCCCAGTAGCGGAGCTCGTGGCGGCCGTGCGGGTCGGGATGCCACGCACCGGCTTGGGCTGCCTGCGCCTGGATCATGGCCGGGTTCTGGACGAAGGCACCGATGCGGCCGAACAGCCTGTTGATGTTCTGCTGGTTCTTACCCCAGTCCACGAGCCCGAACTTCAACTTCGACCGCAGGCTCACCGACACCGTGCCCGCCGGGTCGGCACCGACGCCGATCACGATGTTCTCGCCCCAGGAGATCCACGACATCGACCCCGACGCGTTGATCACCCCCGTGGCGGGGTCGGCCGACAAGATCTGCATTCTCTCGGCCTGCAGCGCGGCACACACCGCCCCGAACACCGACTGGTAGTCCCCCGTGAACGCCTGAACCGCCTGCTTCGAGATCGCCATGTCCCCATATTGCCCGCTTGCGCTGGTGTTCTCGGCGCGCTGACGGACGCCCCGACCGGTCTCGGCGCGCAGATGGCAACACGGTGCCACGTGCGCGCCGAGACGCGCTTCGGTGTCCACGAGCGCGCCGAGATCGCGTCCCGTGTCCGTTCACACGCCGTTCACATGACTGCAACGGTCGGGAAATCGCGCCGTGGAAACCTGCTCGCAGCAGCCAGACGGATGGAGCAACCACATGCCTTACCGCGCCGAGTACATCTGGATCGACGGCACCGACCCCACACCACACCTGCGTTCGAAGACCAAGATCGTGCCTGATGGCGCCGACCTGCCCATCTGGGGCTTCGACGGCTCGAGCACGAACCAGGCGCCCGGCAGCGCCTCGGACTGCGTGCTGCGCCCGGTCTTCTCGTGTCCCGACCCGATCCGCGGCGGCGACGACGTGCTCGTCATGGCCGAGGTCCTCAACACCGACATGAGCCCGCACGAGTCGAACACGCGTGCTGCATGTGCGGCGGTCGCGGAGAAGTTCGCGGGACAGGAGCCCCTGTTCGGAATCGAACAGGAGTACACGTTCTTCAAGGACGGCCGTCCCTTCGGCTGGCCTTCCGGTGGGTTCCCCGCCCCTCAGGGTGGCTACTACTGCGGTGTCGGCGCCGACGAGATCTTCGGGCGCGACATAGTCGAGGCCCACACCGAGGCGTGCATGACCGCCGGTCTCGGCATCAGCGGGACCAACGCCGAGGTCATGATGGGCCAGTGGGAGTACCAGATCGGCCCGCTCAGCCCGCTCGAGGTGTCCGACCAGATCTGGGTGTCTCGCTGGCTCCTGTACAGGGTCGCGGAGGACTTCGACGTCGCCGCCACGCTCGACCCCAAGCCGGTCCAGGGCGACTGGAACGGGGCCGGCGCGCACACGAACTTCTCCACGAAGGCGATGCGCGAGGGCTACGACGCGATCATCACGGCGTGCGAGGCGCTCGGCAAGCGGGCCACCGAGCACGTCGAGAGCTACGGCTACGGCATCGAGCGGCGCCTCACGGGCCTACACGAGACCGCTCCTTGGACCGAGTACAGCTACGGGGTGTCCGACCGCGGTGCCTCGGTGCGGATCCCGTGGCAGGTCGAGAAGGACCAGAAGGGCTACATCGAGGACAGGCGCCCGAACGCCAACTGCGACCCCTATGTGGTCACGCGTCTGATCACCGACACCTGCTGCAGCGCCCTCGAGGGCTGACAGCCAGAAGCCCGACCGGCACGAGGGGCCGTCCTGCGGGGCGGTCCCTCGTTCGCGTGCGGCGGCTGCGCCGTGGGAACCCACTGGACGTGCAGATCCAGTGGGTGGATGCTGGGGACATCCCATCCCGCGGAGTGGAAAGGGTGCCGCCATGCAAGCCAAGAGCGTCGACAAGGCCGAGGAGGTCCGCCAGTTCCCCCACGGCCACAGCGAGATCGTCGAGGTCGGCGGCGCGTCGTTGCAGCGCGCGACCTTCGAAGCCGGCTGGAGATGGTCCACCGACATCAAGCCGATCGCGGGGACAGACTCGTGCCAGGTCCACCACGTCGGCTACGTCCTGTCGGGACGGATGAAGCTCGAGATGGACGACGGTGCCGCCGCCGAGGTGGGACCCGGCGACGTGTTCGACATCCCGCCCGGCCACGACGGCTGGGTGCTCGGCGACGAGGAGTGTGTGCTCCTCGACTGGGGCCCCGGCGTCGCCGGCTACGCCAAGTCCACCTCCTGACCCACACCACCCCCGACGTGGGGACGCAGAACGCGCTCACACACCGATCCACGTCCCCACGTCCACACCACCCCCCGACGTGGGGACGCAGAACGCGCTCACACGCCGATCCACGTCCCCACGTC
>JAIBAC010000056.1 GCA_019695375.1 Acidimicrobiia bacterium | reverse complement strand
CGTTCGAGCCACCTGCAGGGCTCACCGGTGGAGCATGCCTCGAGGTCCTCACCACCTCCGATGCCGACGACGAGGTCCGCGCGGTCGTGAGGCGCATCGTCGACGCCGCCCGTGACGGCGTCGCCCTCGAACGCATCGCCGTGCTCTACGGTACGACGGAGCCGTACGCCCGCCTCCTGCACGAGCACCTCGCCGCCGCCGGCATCCCCTTCTGCGGCGCCGCCGTGCGTCCTGTGTCCGAGCGTCTCGCGGGCCGGTTCCTGCTCGGGCTCCTCGCGCTCGCCGACGACGGCTACCGCCGCCACGACGTGATGGCCCTCCTCGCGGGGTCGCCCCTACGAGATGACACGGGCGCCTACATCCCCGCGACGCAGTGGCAGCGCCTCTCGCGCGAGGCCGGTGTCAACGCCGGCGGCGACTGGGACCACCGCCTCGCCAACCTCGCCGCGACCTGCACCGCGGAGGCCGACGCCGAGGACACGAGCGCCGAGCCGAACGCAGCGAGGTCGTCGCGGCTGCGCCGCAACGCAGCCGAGGCGGAGAGGCTGCGCGAGTTCGTCCTCGTGCTGATGGCGCGGCTCACACCCGCCGCGATGGGCGACACGTGGGCCGAGTTCGCGGCCGCGGCGGGGCGGCTCCTGGTCGACCTCCTCGGTGACGACGCCGCACGTCAGCACTGGCCCGAGGCGGAACGCCGCGGCGCCGAACGCGTCGAGGCCGGCCTCGCGCGGCTCGCCGGCCTCGACGGCATCGGCCAGTACGTGACCCCCGACGTGTTCCGGCGCACGTTGGCGCTCGAGCTCGACGACGATCTCGGCCGCGTCGGTCGCCTCGGCGAAGGCGTCTTCGTCGGCGACGTCGGTGCGGCACTCGCGCAAGACCTCGACATCGCCTGCATCGTCGGTCTCGCCGAAGGCGTGCTGCCGAGCCGTTCGGTCGAGGACTCCCTCCTCAACGACACCGAGCGTCTCGCAGCGGGCGGCGATCTCGTGCTGCGCGGCGAGCGCACCGCCGCCCAGCAGCGCCAGGTCGCGGCGGCGATGGCCGCCGCGCAGACGACGTGCCTGCTGTCGTTCCCCCGAGGCGACCTGCGCGCCAGCAGCGAGCGCATGCCCTCGCGCTGGCTCCTCGACGCAGTGTCGCAGCAGCGTGGCGAGCGCACCTGGGCCGAGGACCTCGCGTCGATGACCGAGCCGTGGCTGGACGCCTCGCCGTCCTTCGCCGCCGGCGTGAGCAGGGTCGCCTTCCCCGCCACCGAGCAGGAGTACCGCCTCCGCGCGCTGGCGGCAGGCGCCGTTTCAGACCCGGTCGTCGATGCGGCGGCCGCGATGATCCGCGGCCGCGCCAGCGGCGCCTTCACCCGCTACGACGGGAACCTGGCGGGATGCGACACGACGGCGACCACGCGGGTGCCGATGTCGGCGTCGGCGCTTCAGGACTACGTGAAGTGCCCGCACGCGTTCCTGACCACCCACGTGCTGCGTGCGGTGCCGCTCGAGGATCCCGGTGAGCAGCTCGAGATGACCGCACTCGACTACGGCAACCTCGTTCACGCCGTCCTCGAGGCATTCGTGGTCGAGGCGCTCGACAGCGGCGAAGTCCCGGCGCCGCACGAGCCGTGGTCCGCCTCCCAGCGCGGCCGCCTGCACGGCCTGGCTGACGCGCACATGGCCGACTACACCCGGCGTGGCCTTGCCGGCCGCCCGCTGTTCGCCGCGTCGCGGTTGCGGCGCCTGCATGCGGACCTCGACGGATTCCTCGCCGCCGACGACGAGCGACGTGCCGCGTCGGGCACAAGGCCCGTCGCCGCCGAGTTGGCGTTCGGGCTCGACGGGGTCGAGCCACTCCAGGTGGACCTCGGCGGGCACCGCACGATGTCGTTCCGCGGCAGGGCCGACCGCGTCGACGCCGGCCCCGACGGCGGCCTCGTGGTGTACGACTACAAGACGGGCAAGTTGCGCGCCGAGCACAAGAAGCTGTCGGAGGCAGCGCCCGATGCCGGAGCGACCCTGCTGCAACTGCCCCTGTACGGACTCGCGGCCCGCGCCCGCCTCGGCGGCGATACCACGCCGGTGCGCGCCGCCTACTGGTTCGTGACCGGGATCGGGACCTACGCGGAGCACGGGTACGCGGTCACCGACACCGTCGTCGAGCGCCTCCGTGATGTCGTCGGCACGATCGCGCACGAGATCGACGCCGGCGTGTTCCCCGCACGCCCCCACGACAAGAGCTACTCCGGCTTCCCCACCTGCGTGGCGTGCGACCCCGACGGCCTCGGGACCGCCGACAACAACCTCGCGTGGCTGCGCAAGCGCGACGCGCCACCACTGGCCGGCCTGGTCGCGTTCCTCGGCGAAGGCGGTGACGATGGCTGAACCGCCCGACCAGGCCGCACGCGACCGCGTCGCCACCGCCCTCGACGAGACGCTCTTCGTCGAGGCGGGCGCGGGCTCGGGCAAGACACGCGCGCTCGTCGACCGCATCGCCGGCCTCGTCGGGTCCGGAGTCGACACGGGCTCGATCGCGGCGATCACATTCACCGAGAAGGCGGCTGCTGAGCTGCGCGACCGCATCCACCGGTGCCTGAGCGATCTCGCACGTGAGGCAGGTGCGGGCGCTGAGCGCTACCGCAGCGCGCTGGACCGCCTCGATCTCGCCGCGATCTCGACGCTGCATGCGTTTGCACAGCGGATCCTGAGAGAGCACGCACTCGAAGCCGGCCTCCCACCGCGGGTCGAAGTCCTCGACGAGGTGTCCTCGGGGATCGAGTTCGAGCGGCGCTGGTCGCACCTGCTCGACGACCTGGTCGACGACGACGCCGCGGGGCGCAGCATCCTCGTCTTCCTCGCCGCCGGCGGCCGGCTGGACGACCTGCGCCGTGTCGCCGCCGTCTTCGGCGAGAACTGGGACCTCGTCGAGCGGAGGGTCGACCGCCATGCGCCCGAACCCGACTCCACCGGCCTCGACACGATCCTGGCAGCGGCCGAGCGCGTCTGCGGGCTCGCGGACCACTGCCGCAACCCCGACGACAAGCTCCTCGCACACCTCGGCAGCGTCGGATCGCTGGTGACGCGCGCACGTGCGGCGCCCGACACCGCGGAGGCGGTCCGCTTGCTCTGGCGTGACCGCAAGGCGGGGCTCAAGACCAACGTCGGGGTCAAGAAGAACTGGCCCGATGCGATGTGCGACCAGATCCGCACCGAGCTCGGCGACCTCGACGCCAGGCTCGGCGACTGGGTGCAGACGCTGCAGGAGGCGTGCCTGCACCACCTCGGCGCCGCCCTCGCCCGGTTCACCCTCGCCGCCGCCGACGAGCGCCGTCGCGACGGACGCCTCGAGTTCCACGACCTCCTCGTGCTCGCCCGCAGGATGCTGCGCGACCCCGACCATGGCGGCGCGGTGCGCGCCACCCTCGGGCGGCGCTACACGCACCTTCTCCTCGACGAGTTCCAGGACACCGATCCGATCCAGATCGAGATCGCCGTCCTCATCGCGTCCGACGACCCGCGCGCAGGCGAGCGCGAGTGGTACGACGTGGCCGTGCGCCCAGGGGCGCTCTTCTTCGTCGGTGACCCGAAGCAGTCGATCTACCGCTTCCGCCGCGCCGACATCTCGATGTTCCTGCGCGCACGGCGCACGTTCACGCCCGCGCCGCTCGAGCTCTCGACGAACTTCCGCTCGGCGGAACCCGTCATCGCATGGGTCAACGCCGTGTTCGGCGACCTGATCTGCTTCGAGGAGGGGAGCCAGCCCGAGTACATCGCCCTGCAGGCCGACCGCAGCGCTGCACCCGACGGGCCCGCCGTCGTCGTCTGCGGAGAGGACGACCACGAAGAAGGCCTGCGTGCCGACGGCGTGCGGGGAGCGGAAGCCGGTGACGTCGTCGCCGCCATCAACGTCGCCGTCGCCGACAAGTGGTCGGTGCAGGACCGCGACGGCACGTGGCGGGCTGCCCGCCTCGGCGACATCGCGATCCTGCTCCCGGCGCGCACCTCGCTCGAGATCCTCGAGACGAACCTCGATGCGGCGGGGATCCCCTACCGGGCCGAGAGCAGCTCCCTCGTCTACTCGACGCGCGCCATCCGCGACCTCGTCACGACGATGCGCTCCGTCGACGACCCCAGCGACGACCTCGCGACCGTGACCGCGCTGCGCTCACCGCTGTTCGGCTGCGGTGACGACGACCTGTTCCGCTGGAGGCACGAGTACGGGGGGCGCTGGAACCACCAGGCACCTCCACCCGACGGCGTGCCCGCTGACGACCCCGTCGCGGTCGCGATGGCGTACCTGTGCGAACTGCACCGCTGCCGGCACTGGCACGCTCCGAGCGAGCTCATCGAGCGTGTCGTGTGCGAGCGGCGTCTGCTCGAAGCCGGCTTCGCCGACGGGCGTCCGCGTGACCTGTGGCGTCGCGTGCGCTTCGTCGTCGACCAGGCGCGGGCATGGTGCGATGCCGAGGGCGGCAGCCTGAGCGGCTGGCTCGACTGGGTCGAGCGCCAGTCCGACGAAGGCGGACGCGTGCAGGAGTCGGTGCTGCCCGAGACCGACGACGACTCGGTGCGGATCATGACCATCCACGCGGCCAAGGGCCTCGAGTTCCCGATCGTGATCCTCTCGGGCATGTCCGCGCAGCTGCAGTCGGGTCGTGGCGTCGACGTGCACTTCCCGCCAGTGGGCGGTGTCGCCTACAGGGTGTCGGGCATCGCCACCGAGGAGTACGAGCGCTTCAAGCCGCTCGACGAGCAGATGAGCCACCACGAACGCCTCCGCCTCCTGTACGTCGCGTGCACACGTGCCCGCGACCACCTCGTCGTGTCGGTGCACAGGCTCCCGCGCAGGACGCCGCAGCAGGACCCGGCGCGCATGTCGAACGCCGAACTGGTGTTGGCCGCCCTCGAGCGCAGCGGCGCCGAGTACGACACGCTCAGCGCGGCCGGCGACGACCCCCGCGATCGCCTCTCGATCGCGGCACAGCCTCCACCGGCCCTCGCCGCCGAAGCGGACTGGGCGCGCGAGCGCGCCGCCGCGCTCGCGTCGAGTGGGCGGCCGCGCACCGTGTCGGCCACCGCGGTCGCAGAGTCGGCCGCCGCCGGCGACCCAGGGCTCGACAAGCGTGCCCGCGACCTCGACCTGCCGCCGTGGCAGAAGGGCCGCTACGGCAACGCGGTGGGACGCGCGGTCCACGGGGTGCTCCAGACCGTCGACCTGTCCACGGGTGACGGCATCGCAGCGGCTGCCGCCGCGCAGGCAGCGGCCGAAGGTGTCGTCGAGCACGAGGCGGCGATCCTGGCGCTCGCCGGCCATGCCCTCGGTGCGGACTGCGTCGTCGAGGCCGCCGCGAGCGAGCACTGGCGTGAGACCTACGTGGCGGTCCCGGTGGGGGAGTCGACCCTCGAGGGCTACATCGACCTCCTCTACCGCACCGCGGCGGGCCTCGTCGTCGTCGACTACAAGACCGCGGGCGGAGCCGACACCGCCGAGATCGACGCCCGCGTGCAGCGCTACCGGCTCCAAGGTGGGTCCTACGCGCTGGCGGTGGCGCGGGCGACGGGTGAGGCGGTGGCCCGTTGCGTGTTCGTGTTCCTCACCGACGGCGGCGCCGTGGAGCGAGAGCTCGACGACCTCGAAGCCGCGATGCGCGACGCCGAAGCCGCCGTCACCTCCGGCGCGAGCCCTACCCCGACCGCCTGACCGTACCCGCCCCGAGCGCGCGAACGGCGTCGAGCGTGTCCGCGGCTGCAGCCGGCTTGTCGTCGCGGTAGCGGCGCACGCGTGCGAAGCGCAGCGCGACCCCGCCGGGGTAGCGCGTCGAGGTCTGCACACCGTCGACAGCGACCTCGACGACGAGCTCGGGTCGAACGAACACGACGATGCCGTCGCGGCCGGCCTCGCGGGCGAGCAGGGCCTCCGTCTGTGACGCGAGCATCGCGTCGGTGAGGCCCTTGAACGTCTTGCCGACCATCACCGGTGGACCACCGGTTGGATCGCGGGCGCCGAGATGGAGGTTCGAGAGGAACCCCGTGCGGCGGCCGTGGCCCCACTCGGCGGCGAGCACGACGAGGTCGAGGGTGTGCACGGGCTTGACCTTGCGCCACGACTCCCCGCGGCGGCCGGCAGCGTATGTGCTCGCGAGCGCCTTGATCACGACACCCTCGTTTCCGGCGGCGACGGTGGCGTCGAGGAACCGGGCCGCAGCGGCGGGGTCGGCGGTGACCGTCCCGTCGACGACGTAGTGGCTCGCGACCTCGGCGAGCACGTCGCGGCGCATCGCGAGCGGCTCGTCGACCAGGTCGTCGCCGCCGGCGTGGAGCACGTCGAAGAAGTGGGGGCGCAGAACGGTCGGCGACGAGGCGGCGTCGTCCCGGCCGAAGCGGCTCATCGTGTCCTGGAACGCCTGTGGTGCATCGGCCGCGCTGATCCCGACGAGCTCGCCGTCGAGGACGAACACGTCGACGGGGAGCGATCGCGCGAGCGCCACGACCTCGGGCAGCCGTGCCGTGACGTCGTTGAGGTTGCGTGTGAAGACCGCCACGTCGTCACCGCGTCTGTGGAGCTGGATGCGGACCCCGTCGAGCTTCGCCTCGACCGCGGCAGGTGCCGGCCCGGTACCGAGGGCATCGGCGACGTCTGTGGCCGGCGACGCGAGCATCGGCATCACGGGCCTGCCCACCTCGAGACCGACGGCGGCGAGGCCGGTGCTGCCCGCGCCGAGCGTGATCGCCACCGTGCGGCCCAGGTCGCCGGTCAGCATCGCCGCACGGCGGACAGCGGCGACCGGGACGTCTGCCGCCCGCGCCGCCGCGTCGAGCACGACAGCGTCGAGTGCGCCGTGGCGCATCTCCGCCATCAGGAGGCGCCGCAGGAAGTCGCCCTCCCTGGCGGTCGCACGCGCGAAGAGGTCGGCCACGACAGCGCGGCGCGCCGCCTGCGAACCGGGTCCCGAGGTCGAGGCGAGCCGTGACAGCGACTCGTCGACATCGCCGACCGCGAGGCTCGGTGCAGCGGCACTGCCGGCGGGGGCGTCGCGCAGCGTCGCCCATCCCACCCCTGTGCGGCCCTGCCGTGGATCTCCGACGAGGAAGGTCGCCGCGATCGCGGCGTCGGCGGGGTCGGCGCGCCGGAACAGATCGGCGATCGCGTCGGTCTTGGCGCCGCGTCCGGAGGCCGCGGCGACGGCAGCGGAGGTCGCGGCCACGTCGTCGAAGAGCATCGCCCCATTCTGGGCGCCGGAGCACCGATGCGGAGTCAGTCGAGGATGTCGACGGGGGTACCGAGCGGCACCGTCGAGAGGAGGACGCTCACGTCGGCATCGCGCATGCGGACGCAGCCGTGGCCGGCACGGCCACCGAGGCTCGCCTCGCTCGCGGCCCCGTGCAGCCCGATGCGGGCGTCGCCGGGCCAGTTCGACGCGTCGAGCACCTCGCCGAAGCCGGAGAGGCCGACGACACCGGGTCCGTAAGCCGAACGCGGCCCGTCGTAGTACTTGGTCCACACGAAGAACGAACCCGCCGGCGTCGGATACGCATCGGGGCCGATCGCCACCGGCCACGACCCGGCCACCTGGCCGTGATCGAGGAGAACGACGGTGCCGGCGGTCTTGTGCACCTGGATCCGCATCGTGCGACCCTCGATCACGACCGCCGACGCGGGCACCCATCCCACGGTGCCGTTGGGTCGCACCGGGAGCTGGGCCTGCACCCATGCAGCACCGTCGGCACCCCAGGTCTCGCCGACGATGCCCAGCGTCTGGGGATCCCCGAACTCGTTGACGGCGGACAGCGACACGACCGCGTCCGCATCGGGTGAGGGAGCGGCGCGGGCGACCACACCGCCCGGGATGGTCGCGCTCCAGGCCCCGAGGCCGGCTGGAAGCACCTGCGGGCCGGGCATGTCGACCGGTGCGACCGGTACGGCTGCGGGCACCGGCATCTGCTCGTCGGCGTCCGCGTGGGGAGAGCGTGCGCCGGCGACGCGCATCGCAGCGGCGGCGGCGAGCGTGCAGACGACGAGCGCCACCACCACGTGCGCCGCAGTGCGCAGATGGGTGTGTCTTGCGTGCCGGGGTGCAGGAACCGGGACGGGTGCCCACAACGTGGCAGCGCCGGCGCGTCCTGCCGCGACGATGGCGTCGGCCACGGCAGCCGCGCCGTAGGCCTCGACCTCGACTTCGGTCTCAGTCCCGGCCACAAGGCGGTCGTCGGTGGTGAGCAGTGAGGGCAGGGGGCTTCCCGTTCGTCGCGGCTACCCCGTGTTGTCGGCCGCTGCCCGTGCAGGCCTTAGGCCGGCATGCGAGCAGCTAGCCGCGACCCGTCCACTGTGCGCCGCATGGACTCACCAGCCGGCTCGTCAGAGGTAGAGGCCGGTGTTGGGGTCGTCCTCGAGGCGCGACGCGGCAACGGCATGGACGTCGCGTTCGCGCAGCAGCACGTAGATCGCACCGCTGAGCTCGACCTCGTAGGGATCGTCGGGGTTGAACAGGACCCTGTCGCCCACCTGCACGTTGCGGACCAGCGGTCCGACCCCGCGCACCTCTGCCCAGTCGAGCCGCTTGCTCAGCTGGGCCGTCGCGGGGATGAGGATGCCGCCGGTGGAACGGCGTTCGCCCTCGGCGGCCTCGACCATCACGAGGATGCGGTCCTGCATGAGCTTGATCGGCAGCTTGTCGCCGTCGTCGATAGCGGGGGTGGGGTCGCTCGTGTCTGCCATCCGGCTCGTGACGGTAGCTGCCGCTGCCGGGATCGCCGGAATCGGTACGAGCCGGAGCCGGCCGTCCCTGTTAGAGGGTGATGGCCGGCATCACGGCCTCGACGAGCGCGGGCCCGGGTTCGGCGATCGCACGTTCGAGCTGGGCGGCGAAGTCCTCGCAGGTCTCGGCGCGCGTGGCCGGGACGCCCATCCCCTGTGCGAGCGAAACGAAGTCGAGCGGCGGCTGGGACAGGTCGAACATCGCCTTGGCCTTGGGGCCGGTCTCGGCGCCGACGCGGCCGAGCTCGACGTTGAGGATCGCGTACGAGCGGTTGCTGTAGATGACGGTCGTCACGTCGAGGCCCTCGCGCGCCTGCGTCCACAGCGCCTGCAACGTGTACATCGCGGAGCCGTCGGCTTCGAGGCTCAGGACCTTGCGGTCGGGCGCGGCGACGGCGGCGCCTGTCGCGACCGGCATGCCCTGGCCGATCGCGCCGCCCGTGAGCGTGAGCCAGTCGTGGCGCGGCGCACCGGCGGTCATCGCGGGCAGCGCCAGTGACGCCGTGTTCGACTCGTCCGAGACGATCGCGCCCTCCGGGAGCAGCGCACCGATCACGGCAGCGGCGCTGTCCGCCGCGAGGGGACCGGTCGGCAGCTCCGGCCGTGAGGCCGCCTGCACCGCGGCGGCGAGGACCTGCGCGGGCGCGCCGACGGCGTCCGCGAGCGCGGCGAGCGCCGCGGTGCCGTCGTCGCCGAGGGCCGCGAGCGTGTGCACGCCGGCGCCCTCCGGTGTGAGCTCGCTCGCCTTGCCCGGATACGCGAAGAACGAGACCGGTGCCTTCGCTTCGACGAGCACGAGATGCTGCACGCCCTGGAGCTGGAACTGCATGAACTCGGCGAGGTAGCCGAGGCGCTCGACCGGGGCCACGCCGGCGCCGCGTTCGAGGCACGTCGGGAACGTCTCGGCGAGGACCTTGGCGCCGGTGGCGGCGGCGATGCGGGCCGCGGCGCCGAGGGCGGCCTCGCGCAGCGTCGTGCCGCCGAGCAGGATCGCGACGCTCTCACCCGAGCGCAGCACCTTGGCGACCGCATCGATGGTGGAGCCGTCCACGGCGGCGCGTGAAGGAACCGGTGCAGGCGCGGCGGTGGCGGCGCCGTCGCCCCACGACACGTCGGCCGGCAGGATCAGCGTCGCCACCTGTCCCGGCGGCCCGTACGCGGCGGCGACGGCGTCCGCGGCGTCGGCACCGACGTCGGCCGACGACGCCGACGTGCGCAGCCAGCCCGGCGAGACCGCCGCCGCGATGCTCGCGATGTCCGACGTGAGCGGGGCGTCGTACTTCAGGTGGTAGGTGGCGTGGTCGCCGACGATGTTGACGAGCGGGGTGTGCGCGCGGCGCGCGTTGTGGAGGTTCGCGACGCCGTTGCCGAGTCCCGAGCCGAGGTGCAGCAGCGATGCCGCCGGCCGCCCGGCGATGCGCCCGTAGCCGTCGGCCGCGCCCGTGGCGACTCCTTCGAAGAGCGCGAGGACGCCGCGCATCTCCGGCACCTTGTCGAGGGCTGCGACGAAGTGCATCTCCGACGTGCCCGGGTTCATGAAGCACGTGTCGACGCCGCTGTCGACGAGCGTGCGGATCAGGGCCTGTGCGCCGTTCATCAGTCGAAGACCTTTCCCGGGTTGAGGATCCCGTTGGGATCGAAGGCCGCCTTGATGCCGCGCATCAGGTCGATCTTGACGGGATCCTCGAGCTGCATGAAGTACTTCTTCTTCTCGGTGCCGAGGCCGTGCTCGCCGCTGATCGCACCGCCGAGGTCCGTTCCGATCGCGAAGAGGCCGTGCATGACGGTGGCGAGCACCTCGGGGTCCTTCTGGAATACCGACATGTGCACGTTGCCGTCACCGGCGTGGCCGCAGCCGGCGACGAGCGTCTCGTTGGCCTGCGCGAGCTCCGAGACGCGGCGCATGAAGTCGGGCACCGACGCCCGCGGCACGACGATGTCGATGATCTCGTCGGCACCCGCGGACTTGGCGACCCAGAAGGCCTTCTCGCGCGCGTCGATGAGCTGCGCGGCCGAACCTGCCGGGAGCACGTACACGTCGAGGGCGCCGAGGTCCGAGACCAGCCCGGCGAGGGCCTCGACGTCGTCGTCGAGGCGGTCGGCGTGGGTCTGTTCCATCATCACGACGAGGTACGCGAGCGCCGTGGACTTGACGTCCTCGGGGATGCCGAGGTCGATGCCGAACTGGTAGCTCATCGCCGCCATCGTCATCATGTCGATGTACTCGAGGATGAGCGGGCCGACGCCGCTCGCCACGATCCGGGGGATGGCCTCGGTGACCTCGTCAAGGGTCGCGAACGGCGCGAGCACCGTGGCCTGGTGCTCGGCGCGGGGGTAGAGGCGCAGCGTCGCCTCGGTCACGAGGGCGAGGGTGCCCTCGCTGCCGAGGATGAGCTGGGTGAGGTCGTAGCCCGTCGACGACTTCACGATCTTGCCCCCCGTGCGGATCACGTCGCCCGCGGCGAGGACGGCTTCGAGGCCGATCACGTGGTGGCGCGTGACGCCGTACTTGACGGCACGCATCCCGCCGGCGTTGGTGTTGACGTTGCCGCCGAGGCTCGCCGAGTACTCGCCGGGGAACACCGGGTAGACGAGGCCGCGGGGTGCGAGCACCTTGTCGAGCTCGTCGAGGGTGACCCCCGGCTGCACGACCGCCATGTGGTTGGCCTCGTCGATCTCGAGCACCTGGTTCATGCGCTCGAAGCTGACGAGGATCCCGCCTTCGACGGCGACGCCGGCACCCGACATCCCCGTGCCGGCCCCGCGCCCGGTGACGGGGACGGAGTGCTCGTTGGCGATGCGCAGGACCGCGGCCACCTCGGACGTCTCGCCCGGACGCACGACGTAGGCGGGGCGCTGGCCTGCCGACGTGATCGCCTCGTCGTGGGAGTAGTCCTCGCCGATGTCGTCGCCGGTGAGCACATGCGCGGCGCCGACTGCTGCGGCAAGCTGCTCGGTCAGGTCCATCTCGACGCCGTCCCCTCGGTCCCTGTGTGCACCCCGCGGGCAGCGGGGGCGGTGGCGACGCCGAGTGTGGACAACGCGGTGGCGGTGGTCAAGACGCACCCCCCCGCCAAACGCGGGCGGTCCGTCTCGCCAGCGGGTCATCCTGCCCGCGTTTGGGGTGCGACCGGGGTGGGAACCCGTTGGACCGCACCCACAGTGGAATCTGACGGGTCGTCAGATCTAGCATCTGCCCGCTGCCTGCGGAGCTGGAGGTGCCATGGCGGGTTCGGCGCAGTCGCAATCGCCCCTGAGCGGGGTCCGCATCGTGGAGTCGTCGCTGCTCGGGCCGGCTGCGATCACGACCCACCTCGTCGACCTCGGCGCCGAGGTCATCAAGGTCGAGTCACCGTCGGGCGACTACGTGCGCGAGATGACGTGGCCGATCGTCGAGGGTGTCTCGCTCATGCACCTGCACCTCAACAGGGGCAAGCGCTCGATCACGCTCGACCTCAAGAGCCCCGCGGGCGTCGCGATCTACAAGGAGCTCGTCGCATCCGCCGATGCGGTCGTCGAGGCGATGCGCCCCGGCGCGCTGGCCCGCCTCGGACTCGGCTTCGAGGACCTCGAGGCGGTCAACCCGCGCATCGTGTTCTGCTCGATCTCGGGATACGGCGCCACCGGGCCGTACAAGGACATGCCCAGCCACGGCATCGCCTACGACGTGTGGGCCGGCCTCGTGAACCCGGCCTACGACGAGGACGGGTACTGCTACATCCCAGAGCACCCGTCGATGGGCATCCACGCCGGCCCGCTCATGGGCGCGCTCGGGATCCTCGCCGGCATCGTGCGCGCACGGGCGACGGGGCAGGGCTGCGAGATGGAGCTCGCGCAGTCCGACGCCGCCGCGTACATGGACTGGTACCGCTCCGAGTCGTGGGTCGCGTACGAGCGGCCCGAGGACGTCGTCACCGGAAACAAGTCCGACAACTACGTGCGCCGCGCCCCCGGCACCGCCGGGATGAAGGAGGGCGTGCGTTACAACATGTACGACTCCGCCGACGGCCAGGTGCTCTTCATGGCGTCGGAGCAGGCGTTCTGGAAGAACTTCTGCGAGGCGCTCGGGCGCATGGACCTCTTCGAGCGCTGGCCGGGGTCCAAGTTCGCCGACCACGCCCGCGGCAACCGCGAGCTGCAGAAGGAGCTGCGCGAGATCTTCAGGACCAGGACCACCGCCGAGTGGGTCGCGTGGTCCGACGAGGTCAACACGCCGATCGCGCCTGTGAACACGCCGAAGACGATCGTCGACGACCCCCAGTTCAAGGCCCGCTTCGACTGGCTCGACCACGAGACCCACGGCGCCGACATGCTCCAGCTCCCGATCCACTTCGGCGGCGACGTCTCCCTCGTCGACCCCGCGCTCGCACCGGCGGTCGGCGAGCACACAGACGCCGTCCTCCGTGACGTCCTCGGCTACGACGACGCCCGTGTCGCCGCTGCACGCGAGTCCGGCGCCCTCGGCTGACACACCAAACGCGGGCAGGATGACCCGCCGGCGGGATGGATTGCCCGCGTTTGGCGGGGGGGCGTCCTCAAACGCGGGCAGGATGACCCGCCGGCGGGATGGATTGCCCGCGTTTGGCGGGGGGGCCTAGAACGCGAGGACCTGGGAGTAGATGCGGGTCGGGCGCAGCTGGCCGCTCAGCCACGCGCGGTCGGCGCCGTCGACGTCGGACGAGTAGTTGAAGATCAGCCAGCGGCGCGCGTCGAGGCGCACCCCGCCGGCGAACGCGGTGTCGCCCCGTGAGGGCAGGTCCAGGACCCAGCTCACCGTCGACGAGTCGGCGTCGACCTCCCACAGGGACGTGCGCTTGCGCGTCGCCCAGTACGCGAGCTCGTACACGACCGTCTGGGCAGGCCGCGGCAACCGGCGCAGACCGAGGTCGTAGCGGCCCCCGAAGGCGACCTGGCGCCGCGCGATCAGGTACACACGCCCGTCCTGGGTGAACACGAACGGAGAGTCGAACTTGCGCGGGTCGGCGCGGCACGTCCAGTCGGCGCGGTCGCCCGCGGGACCGCGGCAGACCAGCGAACCCCATCCGTTGCCGTCACCCGCCTCGTTGCGCGCCACCGCGACGAGGTCACCCGAGTCGGTGAACGCGAAGTCGGTCTCCGACGCGCCGCCGCGGTACACGTACGGGTGCTCGGCGTCGACGGGGGTCCACTCGTACCCGTCGTCGGTCGTGAGCCACTCCACGTCGATGGGATCACTCGACGGCGAGTAGATCGCCTCACCGCCGTAGTAGCGCATCATGTACGGCACGCCGTCGACGACCTTGGTCCGCCACGGAACGTAGCCCGCCGTCGTGATCGGCACGGGCTCGGTCCAGGTGCCGTCGCGATGGCACACGACCACGAACACGCGTCCCGGCACGAACGCGAACGGGTTCCGGCCCGCCTCGAAGAAGTACAGGAACAGCTTCGCGTCCCACGACAGCAGCCGCGGTTCGCGCATGTCGCGGCCCATGTGCACAGTCGTCTCGTGTCTCCACGTCACGCCGCCGTCACCGGAGGACACCACGTGCAGCCACGTGCGCGGCGACGCGAAGTGGAAGATGGCGCTGCGGAACGCGAGGTAGAGCCGGCCTGCGTGGTCGACGACGTCGAGGTTGTTGTTGGCCCTCGACAGGCGCAGGCCCGGCGGCATACCTGGCCCGGGCACCTGGCACGTGAGATCTCTCACCTCGGGCTGACCCATGAGGACGCTACGGTAGTGCGATGCCGTTCGACCCACACGTCCGGCCCCACGCGGAGAGCGCCGATGGCTGAGTCGTGGTTCAGCTGGGACGGCCTACCCACGGCGTTGCTCGACGCTCTCGCGCGAGAGCTAGACCTCGACACGGGCGAGGTCGTCAAGGCGTTGACGGCCACCTATGGGACTCCGCCGCAGGCGTCGTTCGTTCGCGCCGCGTGGCCGGTCCTGCGCGACGTCTGGCTCGCCTCCCGGCCCGAGGTGCGTGCCGACGTGGCGGCCGGGCTGCGCACCGCGGGCCTCGGGGACGCGTCGATCGAGGACGACGCCGGCTACCTGGCCTCGTGCGCCAACACGAAGGAGCTGCGCGGGGTCGTGCTCGCGGCGTTCCTCGACGCTGGACGCGCCGGCGAACCGGGTGCCGGCGGCAACGCAGCGGCGCCGGGCGGCGCGTCGCCGGCGCTGGCGGGACCTATCGAGATCGAGACGCTCGAGGACCTCGACCGCGCCACAGAGATGGTGCTCGACGCGCTGAGCGAGGGCAGCGGTCCGGTGGGGCGCAACGACGACGGCGACATGCTCGTCGTGCACGGCTCGGCGCTCACGTTCGTGCGGCCGGCCGTCGACCCGCCTCGCCTCCACTTCGCGTCGCCGCTGCTCACGGGGCTGCCCGAGTCGCCGGAGCTGATCGGCCGGCTCAACGACATGAACGCCCAGATCGCGTTCGGCCGCCTCTTCCACCGCGACGAGACCGTTGTGGCGGAGATGGAGCTGATCTGCCGGCCCTTCGTGCCCGAACATGTCGCGATAGCGACGAACATCATGTCGCGCCTTGCCGATGAGGTCGATGACATGCTTCAGGACGAGTTCGGCGGCAAGACGTTCTTCGGCGACGAGGTACCACCCAAGGTCGCCGAGACCTACGGCTACGGCGGTTACCTGTGACCGCCTCCAGCCTCGACTAGAGGGAGGTTCCCACGTGGCGCGCATTCCGCCAGAGCAGCTGCCCCAGCCGATCTACCCGCAGCCGGCGGGCCAGCCGGCCGCGGGTCAGCCGGCTGCGGGCCAGCCCCCACC
>JAIBAC010000311.1 GCA_019695375.1 Acidimicrobiia bacterium | reverse complement strand
CAGGCGCCGCTTCCGGTCCCGTCTCGCGGCGCTCACGACCGGGCGCGCCGCCGGTCTCGACGTCGACGTCAAGCGCGAGGACGCGACGGAGGCGCAGGCCGCGTTCCTCGACTCCGGCGCGTTCGCGCTCGCCCGTGATCTCGAGCGCCTCGGGGCGGCCGAGCTGTCGTCGGTGCGGGTCCCGACTCTGATGTTCCAGTCGCGCGAGGACCACGTGGTGGCCCCCGGCGATGCCGCCGCCGCCCTCGCAGCAGTCGACACGGTGTCGCGTGAGCTCGTGTGGCTCGAGCGCTCGTTCCATCACGCCTGGCTTGATTTCGACGCTCCGCTGCTGGTGGAGCGGTCGGCCGGGTTCGTCCGCGCCCTCTGTGACCGGCCGGCGTTGCCGCCCGTGCAGCCCGGTACCGCAGCGGCGGCCGCCGTCGGCGACGGGATCAGGACCGGCGAGTGGCCCGCCGTCGACACCGGCGAGTGGCCCGCGGCGACCACCGGCGAGTGGCCCGCGGCGACCACTGGCGAGTGGTGGGGGCCCGTGTCGCCGGCGGCACCGCAGTGGGGAACGAGCCAGGCTGGGGGCCCCGCGGCGGGACAGCCAACTTGACCGAGCGGTCAAGTAACCGCGATGCTGGACCCATGGCACGGCGTCTGACCCCCCGCGGCAAGGAACGCCGCGAGCAGCTGATGGAGGTCGCGACCCGCCTGTTCGCTCAGAAGGGGTACCACCGCACATCGGTCGCCGACGTGTGCGACACGTGCGGTGTCGGCAAGGGCGTCTTCTACTGGTACTTCGACTCCAAGGAAGCCCTGTTCAACGCGATCCTCGCCGGAGCGCTCCACGACCTGCGCCGCACCCAGCAGCGTGCGATCGAGCCGAGCCCGGACCCGATCGAGCGCGTCACAGCCGGTATCGAGGCGTCCCTGGACTTCCTCGCCGCCAACGACGACCTGTTCAACCTCATCGACTTCGCCGGCACCGACGCCCACTTCTCCCCCGTCGTGCGCCACGGCATCGACGTCGTCGTCGACGACACCACACGCCATCTCAAGGAGGCGATCGCGCAGGGCGCGATCCCCGACGCCGATCCGTACTTCCTCGCGCATGGGATCACGACGATCACACTCACGTTCGTGCGCCGCTTCCTGCACCGGGGTAGCGCCGAGGGCACCGTCGACGCCGTCGCCGTCGGACGTGCCGCCGTCGCGTTCTGCCTCCACGGCATCGGCCTCGCCGCCGAGGACTGATGCCGTCGCGATCGGGGACCGGCCCGGGAGCGGCTAGCGCGCCAGCTCAGGGGGAATGCGTGCCCCGCTGACCACACGGCCGACCTCGGCCATTGTGGTCACACCTTCGGCCGCGATGCGCATGCCCTCGTCCCACATCGAGTTCAATCCCGCTGCGCGAGCGACCTTGAAGACCTCGGCTGCGGTGACGCCGGGCACGAGGAGCTCCTCGATCGCGTCGTCGACGCGCAGGACCTCGTACACGCCGGCGCGGCCCTTGTAGCCCGTCTGCGAACATGCCGGGCAGCCGGACCCGCGGCGCCAGTAGCCCTCCTCCGGGAGACGCACCCGCAGCCTGCGCGCCTCCTCCTCAGGCGGCGGCGCCGCCTCGGCGCAGTTCTCGCAGATGCGGCGCACGAGCCGCTGCGCCACCACGACCGACAACGCCGAACCGACGAGGTACGGCTCGATGCCCATCTCGATGAGGCGGGTGACCGTCGAGCACGTGTCGTTGGTGTGCACCGTGGAGAACACGAGATGACCGCTCAGCGAAGCCCGCATCGTGATCTCGGCGGTCTCGAGGTCGCGCACCTCGCCGACCATGATGATGTCGGGATCCTGGCGCAGCACCGAGCGCAACGCCGCGGGGAACGTGAGCCCCTTCTTGTCCTCGATGTGGACCTGGGTGGATCCGAGCAGCTCACGCTCGACGGGGTCCTCGAGGGTGATGACGTTCACCTCGGGCTCGAGCACCGCCGACAGCGCCGAGTACAGCGTCGTTGTCTTGCCCGACCCGGTCGGGCCCGTGATGAGCACGAGTCCCTGGGTCTCGGAGATCGCCTCGGAGAACACCGCCAGGCTCGCCGGGTTCATGCCGAGCTCCGCGAGCGACGGCGCCGACTCGTCACGGTCGATCAGGCGCATCACCACCTTCTCGCCCCGGACCGAAGGCAGGGTCGACACGCGGGCGTCGACGCGCTTGTCGAAGACCTCGAAGTGGGCGCGGCCGTCCTGGGGACGGCGCTTCTCGGCGATGTCGAGGTCGGCGAGGATCTTGAGCCGGCTCACGAGGCGCGGCAGCGAGTCGACGTCGGCGCGGAACACAGCGCGGAGGCGGCCGTCGACGCGGGCGCGCACGAGCAGCTTCGACCCGACCGGTTCGATGTGGAGGTCCGACGCGCCCACGCGCACGGCCTCCCCGAGGAGCGTGTCGATGAGGCGCACCGTCCGCACCTCGGTGTCCTCGGAGCTGCTCATCGCGGCGAGGTCACCGCCGCGGATGCGCCCGAGCGCCCGTTCGACGGCGGACGGCAGCGCCGCATAGGGGACGAGGCGCCGCCCGGTGAGCAGCGTGAGGTCGTCGACGGCGACGACCTGTGTCGGGTCTGCCAGCGCGATCGACACGCTGAGGTCGACGTCGTCGACGTCGAAAGGCACGAGCTGGAGCTTGTTGCAGTACTCGGGTGTGATGACCTCGAGCAGCGACGCGTCGATGGACTTCGAGTCGAGGTCCACGTAGTCCACACCGAGGCGCTGGGACAGCGCGAGCATGAGCTGCTCCTCGGTCACGGCACCCATGTCGAGGAGCACCTCACCGAGACGCCGGCGCGCTCCGCCCATCCCGTACTGGTCCGAGAGCGCCTTGCGCAGCGTGTCGGCGTCGATGATCGCCGCCTCGACGAGGAGGTCGCCGAGGCGCATGCGGCGCGGCTCGGCGGTCGTGACCGTCTCGCCGCGGCGCTCGTACTCGGCGGCTGCCGCGACTGCCTGAGGGTCCGGGACCGCTTCGGCAGCGGCGGCCACGACGGGCT
>JAIBAC010000310.1 GCA_019695375.1 Acidimicrobiia bacterium | reverse complement strand
GACGCCGACACCGACATGGCCGGCACCGGCGTGTTCCTCGTCCCCGGCGACCTCGACGGCATGAGCCGTGGCCGCCCGCTCGACAAGGTCGGCCTGCGGGCGCTGAACCAGGCGGAGATCTTCTTCGACTCGGTGTGGGTGCCCGACGAGATGCTGATCGTGCCCGCGGGGCCGATGTACCTCACGATCCTCGAGTTCATCGTGACGTCGGGCAACACGTCGGTCGGGCTCCTCGCAGTCGGCGTCGCCCGCGCGGCGTACGAGGCGGCCCTCGCGCACGCCAAGGAGCGTCACCAGGGCGGGCAGGCGATCTTCGACCACCAGCTCGTGCGCATGAAGCTCTTCGACGCGTACCGCTCGATCGAGGCGGCGCGCCTGCTGCTGTGGAAGTCGGCGTGGCTCGTGAGCGAGAACCGCCCCGACCTGCGCCTCGCGATGGCGGCGCGCACCGTGGCGTCGGAGATGGCGATGCGGGTCACGAACGAGATGGTGCAGGTCTTCGGCGGCTACGGGATCTCACGCGAGTACCCCGTCGAGAAGCACTACCGCGACGCCAAGCCGCTCTGCATCATGGACGGCACCGTCGAGCGCGTGAGCATGCAGGCGTCCCAGCAGCTCTGACGCGGTCGCGCGTCGCGCTGGTCACAGGGCGGGGCGGTCGGCGAGGTGCTTGCGGATCTTGGGGCACGCGACGCGCGTGGTGGCGTCACAGCGTGCACAGATCCAGTGGTCGGCGTCGGGGGCCTTCCACAGCGAGCCGCCGCAGTGCTCGCAGCGGGCGCCGGCCTCCGAGCACGCCCACCCCGACAGGCGCCGGCCGGTGAGCGGGCAGCCACGGCCTCGGCACACCGCCCAGTCGGGGTCGGGTCCGATCGCGTCGACGGGGCACACGATCGCGCACTTGGTGCAGTCGTTGCAGTCGACAGACGCGATCTCGAAGCTCGCGAGGTAGCCCTTGCTCGGGTGGATCGCCCCCCGCGGGCACGCGGGCACGCATGCGCCGCAGCCGTGGCACGCTGGGCTGATCCAGAAGCTCATCGGTGCCTCACGGCCGCCACGTCACTCGGGAAGGCCGAACATCGCCGACAGCGCCCGCAGCTCGGCCTTGCGCCACGGTGCCGGTGCAGGGTCCTGGAGCATCCGTCGCTCCTCGAGGTCCTCGACGACCTCTGGGTCACGCGGGAACTCGGTGCCGTACCTGCCGAGGTGGAACATGTTCTCGAACGGCTCACGCGGGCGCTGGCCGCCGCCGTCACGGGACTCGGCGGGGTAGCCGACGGTCATGATCCACCACGGCCGGCAGCCCTCGGGGAGGCCGAACACCTTCTCGGCGTCGCCGAAGAAGGGGTTGAGACAGGTGCCGAGGCCGAGCGAGGTGGCGACGAGCTGCGCGTTGGCGATCCCGAGGCCGGCGTCGAGCGCGGTCATGACAGCGGTGTTGTCGGTGCCCTCGGCGGCCGCCTTGGTCATGGGGACCATGAAGTCGTCGATGAACGCGTCGGACCAGCCGAAGCCCGCCCCGACGGCGCCGACGTCGACGAGCTGGTGCAGCTTCTCGCCCTGTGCGTCCCAGGCTCTGAGGTCGCCGAACCAGAGGATGAGGGCGGGGGCGAGGCGGAGCTGGAGGTTGACCGGCAGCGTCGCGTTCTGCATCTCCTCGGTCATGTCGTCGCGCTCGACGACGATCGCCCTGAGCGCGTTCACGTTCGCGGCGTGGCTCGCGATGCGCGCCGCCTCGAGCATCGACTGGATCTTCCAGCGCTCGACGGGCCGCCAGGTCTGGTAGAAGCGGATCGACCGGCGGCTGCCGATCGTCTCGAAGACGTCCATGCCGGTTCCCCATTGGTGCTCGTGGGCGGGGACACGCGTCCCCGGGTTCCTGCGAGACCTAATTATCGGTATCCTAGAGAGGAATTCGGAGGATGGCGAGGGGGTCGGCATGTCCGGTGACGGCGGGGTCCGGGTTGCAGGTGTGGCGATGACGCCGTTCGGGAAGTTCCCCGAGCGCGGGCTCAAGAGCCTCTCCGCCGAAGCTGTCGACGCGGCGCTGAAGGACGCCACCCTCGCGCCGGAGGACGTGCAGGTCGCGTTCGCCGGCAACTCCGTCGCCGGTCTCATCACCGGCCAGGAGTGCATCCGCGGCCAGGTCGTCCTCAGGGAGTCCGCGATCGGGGGCATTCCCGTCTTCAACGTCGAGAACGCCTGTGCGTCGAGCTCGTCGGCGTTCCACCTCGCATACGAGCTCGTGGCCGCGGGCCGCTACGACACCGCGCTCGTCGCCGGCTTCGAGAAGCTCACCCACCCCGACAAGAAGGTGTCGCTGTCGGCGTTCAGCTCCGCCGTCGACGTCGAGATGGCTGCCGCGCTGCAGGAGATGATGCAGAAGGTGGGCACCAAACCCGACGCGGCCGGCGGCGGCGCCGCCAAGCCCGGGAAGGAGGGCGGCGGCGCCAAGAGCATGTTCATGGACATCTACGCAGCCGCGATCCGCATCCACATGAGCCAGTACGGCACCACCCAGGAGCAGATCGCCAAGGTCTGCGTCAAGAGCCACGCCTTCGGCGCCATGAACCCCCACGCCCAGTACCGCGAGACGCTCACGCTCGACGAGGTCCTCGGAGCACGCGAGATCGCGTACCCGCTCACGCTGCCGATGTGCGCGCCGATCGGCGACGGCGCCGCTGCCGCCGTGCTCGTCTCCGACGGCTACGCCCGAGCGCACGGCATCGGTGGGCCACGCGTCGCGGCATCGGTCGTGCGCTCGGGCAGCCTGCCGTCGGCGGGCACGCCGATGGCGGAGGTGCGCGCCGCGGATGCAGCGTACGAGATGGCAGGCATCGGCCCCGACGACGTCGACGTCGCCGAGGTGCACGACGCGACGTCGGCGGCCGAGATCCTCGCATACGAGGACCTCGGCTTCTGCGCCCACGGCGAGGGCGGCCGCCTTGCCGACGAGGGCGCCACGGCGCTCGGAGGCCGCCTGCCGGTGAACACCTCCGGTGGCCTGTCGTCGAAGGGCCATCCGATCGGTGCGAGCGGCGT
>JAIBAC010000055.1 GCA_019695375.1 Acidimicrobiia bacterium | reverse complement strand
CCGATCCACGTCCCCACGTCCACACCACCCCCCGACGTGGGGACGCAGAACGCGCTCACACGCCGATCCACGTCCCCACGTCGGCGTCACCATCCGCGGGAGACGAGCGCCGGCTCGGTAGGTTGCCCCACCGAGTCGAGCCTTGCTGTCGCACATACGCACCCCCTACGCAGACACCCACGCGGGACAGCTGTCCTGGCGTCTCGGGGTTGACAGGGTCCCCGCACTCGCGGTCGAGGTTCTCGAGGTGCCCGGCGGCAGGTGTGAGCTGCGACTCCTCGCTGCCTCGCACCAGGTGATCGCGACGCTCGACGGTCTCGACGCGTCGGAGCTCGTCACGTGCGGATCCGGTGCCGGCGAGTCGATGCCGGAAGCCGCATCGCGCGAGTTCGCCCATCTCACATACCGCTTCCGGTCCAGCGTCGTGTGCCACGACGCCGCCGGGGTGGCCCGCGCCGCCGAAGGGCTCACCGCCACATACGCCGAGCATCCACACGCGATCGTGGGCGTCTACCCCGGATCCCCCCACGCGGTCACGGCGATCGTCGCGCATCCCGGCCCGCCTCTCGGCTGGTCGACGTGGCACGTGTACCCCCAGACCGGCGAGGTCGTCACCACCGACGCACTCCTTGCACGTCCGCAGGATCCCACATGAGCCGCAGAGGGCGCTTCGCCGTCGCGTTCCTCGCGATCGCGGTTGGCCTCGCCGGCATGGGTGCCATCTGGCTCACTTACAAGGGGCCACGCGAGGCGGTGTCGGAGCGGTACCGCCTCGTGTCCGAGAGCGCCGACAAACGCGAGCAGGTGTTCCACTCCGACCAGCCGGCGTCGGTGACCGCCGCAGGGATCGCCGATACTGCGGCGCCCGCACAGACGATCATGGACCCCACCGGCGTCTTCTACCGCTACGACTCGACGATCGTGGCGGTCACACCGGCTGCAGAGGGTGCGGGCTCGACTGTCTTCGTCGACCCTCCCGAGACGGGTTACCGGCGCTGGTTCCCATATGTGGGTGGGCTGTGGGCGCTGTCCGCGGTCGGGGCGGGAACACTGGGCGGAGGTGGCGCCTCCTTCCGCGGCGGCGGGCCCGGGGGAGGTGGCAAGTGACCCGGACCGCCCGCACGCTCACAGCCGTGGCGATCACGATCGCCGGCCTCGCACTGGCGGTGCCTGCTGCTGGACAGACGAGCGGGCCGCCGACGACGGAGCCGAAGGCGATAATCGGCGGCGACGACGCGACCGACCTCGCCGCCACCCTCGCCCGCGCGACCGAAGTCCAGGGCGTCTGTTACGGATGGGAGGTCAACGTCGACGGGGCGACCTCGGCGTCGAGCGTCGGCTCCAACGCCGGTGCAGGCAAGTCCGTCGGCGAGAACTGCCCCAGCAAGGTCGTGTTCGTCGCCTCGATCACCTACACCTCCGAGAGCTCCGAGAGCGAGGACAAGGCCGCGATCACCGTGGAGGCGCCGGCCGGGGGCCCCACGACCGACGACCTCGTGCGCCTCGGCATCACCCCTGCCGCGCTGCTGGGCGACGGCGCCACCGACACGGTGTACAACGGCACCGCCGTGCTGCCGATGCTGATGGCCGAGAAGGGACTGGCGCCGGTCGTGCCGCCACGGACGGAAGGCGCAGTCCCCGCCGACGCCCAAGTGGACGAGTCCCCCGGTGACGACTTCGTCCGCACGAACGGCCTGCCGCTGCTGATCCTGGGGGGACTCGTCCTTCTCGGGCTCGTCATCCTCGTGTGGGCGCTCCTCAGCAGGGACCGCAAGCGCGGCGGCGATGCTCCCGCGAAGCCCACGACCGGGCCGCCGGCGCCCCCGCAGCCGGCCGTACCGCCTCCGCAGGGGCCCGCACCACCTGCACCCCCGACCCCGCCGCTTCCGCCGACACCACCGACTCCCCCGCAATCCCCTACTGGAGGTAACTGATGGACGTCGACTTCGTCGCAGAGCTCATCTTCATCGGGTCGTCGCTCGCCTACGCGGCGTGCGGGCTCCTGTTCGTGCTCCTCGGCTACGCGGTCATGGACTGGCTCACACCGGGCAAGCTCGGCGAGCTGATCTTCGTGCAGAGGAACCGCAACGCGGCCGCGGTGGCGGCGTCGAACATCGCGGCGGTGGGGATCATCGTGGCGATGTCGATCGTGCAGAGCGCCGAGCGCTTCGTGAAGGGCATCGTGACCCTGACCGGGTTCGGGATCGTCGGGATCGCGATCCTGGCCCTGTCGTTCAAGGTCATCGACTGGGTGACGCCGGGCAAGCTCGGCGACCTCGTCACCGATCCCGAACCGCATCCCGCCGTGTGGATCACGGTGGCGGGCAACTTCGCGATCGGCATCACGATCGCAGCCTCGATCTCCTGAGGTGGGCGTCCCCACACCGCTGCAAGCACCACCGGCACCGCCACCACATCACGACACCGGCGAACCGGCGCCCGCCGGGGACGGAGCACGGCCGCCGGCCGCGCCGTTGGCACTCGGGCGGCGCGGCGCGCGAGCCCTGCTCCTCGCGGTCGTGCTCGTCGTCGCCGCAGCAGGCCTCGTCTACGAGCTCGCCCTCGTGGCCGTCGGTTCGTTCCTGTTCGGGAACACGGTGCGCCAGACCGCGCTGGTGCTGTCCGTGTTCGTGTGCGCCATGGGCATCGGCTCGCTCGCCGCCAAGCCACTGCTGCGCCGCCCCGTCGCGACGTTCGCGGTGCTCGAAGCGGCGCTCGCCCTCGTCGGCGGCCTGAGCGTCCTCCTCGCCTACGCCGCCTTCGCGTGGCTCGACCTGTACGAGCCCGCCGTCGTGGTCATCGCGGCCGCGATCGGTGCGATGGTCGGTGCCGAGCTGCCACTGCTCATGAGCCTCGTGCAGCGGATCAGGCGCCAGGACGCGGACGCTGCCGTGTCGGACCTGTTCGCAGCCGACTACATAGGCGCCCTCGCCGGCGGTCTCGTGTTCCCGTTCCTGCTGCTGCCCTGGTTCGGACTGCTGCGCGGTGCGATCGCCGCCGGCGTCGCGAACGCGCTCTGCGCCGCGGTCGTGGCGCTCTGGCTCTTCGGCCGCTCCCTCTCCCCACGCCGGCGCCGTGCGCTCGCAGGGCTCTTCGTGGTCGTCGTGGCCGTGCTCGCCGCGCTCTGGTGGGTGTCGGACGACTTCGAGGTCTCCGCACGCCAGCGCCTGTTCCGCGACCCCATCGTCCTCACCGAGCGGACCCGGTACCAGGAGATCGTGCTGACCGAGTCGGTGTCGATCTCGGGCGACGCCGACACACGGCTCTTCCTCAACGGCGATCTCCAGTTCTCGTCTGCGGACGAGTACCGCTACCACGAGTCGCTCGTGCACCCGGCGATGTCCGGCCGCCACGCCTCGGTGCTCATCCTCGGCGGCGGTGACGGGCTGGCGGCGCGCGAGGTCCTGCGCTACCCCGACGTGAGGCGTGTCGTGGAGGTCGAGCTCGATCCGGCGATGCTCGACCTCGCGCGCCATGACCCGCGGCTGCGCGCACTCAACGCCGGTGCGCTCGACGACCCGCGGTTGTCACTCGTGACCGCTGACGCCTTCGCGTGGCTGCGCGAGCCGCGGGACCTCTTCGACGTCGTCGTCGTCGACATGCCCGACCCCGACGACACCGCGACCGCGAAGCTGTACAGCCAGGAGTTCTACGAGATGATCGGCGCCGTCGTCGCTCCGGACGGGCGCGTCGTGGTGCAGGCGGGCTCGCCGTTCTTCGCGCCCGACTCCTACTGGTGCGTGGTGGCGACGCTCGAGGCCGCCGGGTGGACGGTGGCGCCCTACCACGTCGACGTACCCAGCTTCGGTGACTGGGGCTACGTGCTCGCCCGACGTGGCCAGATCCCAGAGCTGTCCGTCACACCACCGCCGGGCGGTCTGCGCTTCCTCGACGATTCGACCCTCGCGGCGGCAGCGACCTTCCCTCCCGACCGGCGCCGCCGCGCCGTCGACGTCTCGACGCTGCTGCACCCCGTCATCGCCGACTACGTGGCCCGCGGATGGCGTCAGTGGTGACATGACGACCCATCCGGAGCCGCACACCTAGATTCGGGTGCCATGGTCGACGTCCTCGAGATAGCGGTCGGTGATTCGGTCTCCATCGGCGGGCAGCCGTGGACGGTGATCGGCAGCGTCACCTTCCGCGACGACGACGGCTGGACGTGGCAGGAGCACCTGCTCGAGTCCGGCGGTGAGCGACGCTGGCTCGCCGTCGAGGACGACGACGGCGTCGAGATGGTCCTGTGGGCGCCCACGAACGTGACCGTCGCGCCGGGCGCGCACGAGATGATCCACGACGGTCGGTCCTACCAGCTCGACGAGACCGGCACCGCGTCGTACGTCGCGACGGGACACACGGGGACGCTGCCGCAGGGGACGCTCGAGTACTACGACTACGCCGGTCGCGGCGGCCTCGCCCTCAGCTTCGAGCGCTTCGACGGCAGCGGCTGGGAGATGACCGCGGGCACCGCCGTCGACCCTGCTCAGGTGCAGGTCCAGCGGCCCTGACGGCCGGGCCGGTCGCTCAGATGTCGTAGTAGAGGAAGAACTCCCACGGGTGGGGTCGCAGCGCGATCTCCTGCAGCTCGTTGTCACGCTTGTACGTGAGCCAGGTGTCGATGACGTCCTGGGTGAACACGCCGCCGGTGGTCAGGAACTCCTGGTCGGCCTCGAGGCTGTCGAGGGCCTCCTTCAGGCTCCCGGGCACCTGCGGCACGGCGGCCAGCTCGGCCGGTGGGAGGTCGTAGAGGTCCTTGTCGACGGGGTCGGGCGGCTCGATCTTGTTCATGATCCCGTCGAGGCCGGCGCACAGCATCGCCGCGAACGCGAGGTAGGGGTTGCAGGACGGGTCCGGGCAGCGGTACTCGACACGCTTGGCGCGTGGCGACTGCGAGTAGGTCGGGATGCGGCACGCGGCCGAGCGGTTCCGCTGGCTGTACACGAGGTTCACGGGCGCCTCGTAGCCGGGCACGAGGCGCTTGTAGCTGTTGGTCGTCGGCGCCGCGAATGCCAGGACCGCCGCCGAGTGGGTCAGCAGCCCGCCGATGTACCAGCGCGCCATGTCCGAGAGGCCTGCGTATCCGGCCTCGTCGAAGAAGAGCGGCTCGCCGTTGGCCCACAGCGACTGGTGGCAGTGCATGCCCGAACCGTTGTCCTGGAAGATCGGCTTCGGCATGAACGTGGCGGTCTTGCCGGCCTCACGCGCGACGTTCTTGACCACGTACTTGTACTTCATGACGCTGTCCGCCACCGACAGGAGGGTGTCGAAGCGCATGTCGATCTCGGCCTGACCCGCGGTGCCGACCTCGTGGTGGTGGACCTCGATCGGCACACCCACGGACTCGAGCACCCGCACCATCTCCGAGCGCAGGTCCTGGTAGTGGTCCATCGGCGGGACCGGGAAGTAGCCCTCCTTGTACCGCGGCTTGTACCCCAGGTTCGGGCCCTCGTCGGCGCCGGTGTTCCACGCGCCCTCGATCGCGTCGATGTGGTAGTAGCCCTCGTACTGGTTCTGGTCGAACTGGATGTTGTCGAAGACGTAGAACTCGGCCTCGGGCCCGAAGTAGACGGTGTCCGCGATCCCGGTGGAGCGCAGGTAGTCCTCGGCCTTCTTGGCGATGAAGCGCGGATCGCGCGAGTAGGGCTCGCCCGTGATCGGGTCCTTGATGAAGCAGTTGAGGACGAGGGTCTTGTGCAGCGTGAAGGGGTCGACGAAGGCCGTGTCGGGATCGGGGAGCAGGATCATGTCCGACTCCTGGATCGCCTGAAACCCCCGGATCGAGCTGCCGTCGAAGCCGAAGCCCTCCTCGAAGGACTCGTCGCTGAGCTGATGGGTCGGCACCGAGAAGTGCTGCATCAGCCCGGGGAGGTCGCAGAAGCGCAGATCGACGACTTCGACGTCCTCGTCCTGGCAGAGCGACAGAACGTCCTGGGGGGTCATCGCCATGGATGTCTCCGTGGTTCGCTGTGGTCCACAGTCTCACGGCCCGTCGCGGGCCGGCCCGCCTCCCGGGCTCCCGTCAGTCTGGCAAATCTGCGTGAACAGCGTGTTTCCCACCCGTCACGGGACCGTGTCCTGGCGGCATTTGCCCAGGTCAGACATACCGTCGGAGTGGAGCGTGGCCGCGGCGGCACTACGATTGGCGGACACGCCGGCCCACGGAGAGGAGCGTCGCCATCGTGGACCGCCAGCAGGAATACGTGCTGCGCACCGTCGAGGAGCGTGGCGTCCGCTTCATCAGGTTGTGGTTCACAGACGTCCTCGGCTTCCTGAAGTCGTTCGCGATCACGAGCCATGACCTCGAGACCGCGTTCGAGGAGGGCATGGGCTTCGACGGCTCGGCGATCGAGGGATTCGCCCGCGCCCAGGAGTCCGACATGCTCGCCAAGCCGGACCCGAACACGTTCGCGCTGTTGCCGTGGCGGCCCGACAGCGAACCCGTCGCCAGGATGTTCTGCGACGTGCTGCTTCCCGACGGCTCTCCGTTCGAAGGCGACCCGCGCTGGGTGCTGCGCCGCAACCTGCAACGGGCGTCCGACGCCGGGTTCACGTTCTTCGTCGCACCCGAGCTCGAGTACTTCTACTTCCCTGACTCGACCGAGCCGCGGCCGCTCGACAACGGCGGCTACTTCGACCTGACTCCGATCGACGTCTCGAGCGACCTGCGCCGCCACACGATCCTGGCGCTCGAGGCGATGGGCATCCCCGTCGAGTACAGCCACCACGAGGTCGCCCCGAGCCAGCACGAGATCGACCTGCGATACGCCGACGCGCTGACGATGGCCGACTCGATCATGACGTTCCGCCTCACCGTCAAAGAGGTCGCGATGGACCGCGGCATGTACGCCACGTTCATGCCCAAACCCATGACCGACCAAGCCGGGTCGGCGATGCACTGCCACGTGTCCCTGTTCGAGGGCAACCAGAACGCGTTCTTCGACGCCAGCGACGAGACCGGGCTGTCCAAGGTCGGGCAGGGCTTCGTCGCCGGCCTCCTCGCCCACGCGCAGGAGATGTCGGCGCTCACGAACCAGTGGGTCAACAGCTACAAGCGCCTCGCGACCGGATACGAGGCGCCGGCTTACGTGTGCTGGGGACGCCACAACAAGTCGGCGCTCGTGCGCGTCCCGACGGCCAAGCCGGGCAAGGAGGCGTCGGCACGCATCGAGTTCCGGGCGCCGGACTCCGCGTGCAACCCCTACCTCACCCTGGCGATGATCCTCGCTGCCGGGATGGCCGGGGTCGAGAACTCCTACGAGCTGCCGCCGGAGGCGTCGGACAACATCTACGAGCACACACCCGAGGAGCTGCGCGCGGCCGGCATCACGGCGCTGCCGTCGTCGCTGTACGCCGCGCTCGGGGCGATGGAACGATCCGAGATCGTGGCCGAAGCGCTCGGAGAGCACGTGTTCGAGTGGTTCCTGCGCAACAAGCACGAGGAGTGGAACTCCTACCGGGGCTACGTGACCCCCTACGAGCTCGAGCGCTACCTCCCGCTCCTCTGACGTGGAACCCCTCCTCGTCTTCCCCGAGGTCGGCAGCGATCTCGACGAGACGCTCGTGAAGCACGACTACCCGTTCCGCGTGATCGCGTCGATCGCCGACGTCGAGGCCGCCGAACCCGAGGACGGGTGGTCGGGGGCGATCGTGTCGATCACCGCGGGCTCCGACACCGCCTTCGAGCTCTGCCGGCTGCTGCGGCACCGGGAACCGGAGCCGCCGCTCGAACCGCTGATCCTCGTGGTCCGCGCCGAGGACGTCGACGGCCTGGACGTGCGCGAGGACCTCTTCGACGAGTTCGTCGTGGATTCACAGGTCACGACCGAGATCGCAGCCCGCTTGCGCCACCGCTTCTACCTCACCGGGCGCGGCACGAACCCCGACCTCGTCGAGTACGACGGGCTCATCTTGAATCTCGAGACGTACCAGGCCGCCGTGGAGGGACGCCCACTCGACCTGACCTACATGGAGTACGAGCTCCTGAAGCACTTCGCCACGCATCCGGGCAAGGTGTTCACACGTGAGGTGCTGCTGTCACGGGTGTGGGGCTACGACTACTACGGCGGTGCACGCACCGTCGACGTGCACGTGCGGCGTCTGCGCGCCAAGCTCGGCGAGGAGTACGCGGGCCACATCAGCACCGTGCGCTCGGTCGGATATCGCTTCGGCCGCCCGTCGCACGCCGCCCGCTAGCACCCGCGCACCTGCTGTCCCCCGGGGGCCGGAGCCGCGCCCGCAGGGGACCGAGCAGCGTGCGCACCACGTTCCATCGCTCGCGATGAGCAGGTACGCCGCACGCTGGATGCGGTAGGACGCGACAGCGAGGAACTGCGGTGTGAAAAGGGCGGCGACGACCTCGAGCGCGCTTCCTCTCCCGGTGACCGCGTCGCGGCCCAGGTACCGGAGTTGGGCGAGCGCGTCAGCTCTGGCCATGCACGGCTCCTACGGTATCGAAGTCGTCAGCGCGTGAGGATGCGCGACTCCCAGCTGATCTGGTCGAGCTGTGAGCGCGAGTCGGGGTAGGCGGCACCGATGTCGAAGGGGGCCTTGACGAGCAGCTCGCAGTTGCGGTCCTCGACCTTGCCGAGCTTGTCGAGGGGCGTGCCCTTGCCGTTGAGGCCGGCGTCACCGAAGGGGTCGTTGGCGGACAGCTCGCGGCTCAGCGACGCGAGCCGTTCACCCGTGAAGGCCCCGGTCCCTGGATCGGCGGGGCCGAGGTGGTCGACAACGGCTGTGAAGAGCGACAGCGTACCGTCGCGGTTGTCGACGATCTCGACCGTGCGCTGGTGCTGACCGAAGTCGATGCAGCTCGCGGCGTTGACCTCCCAGAAGCCGGCACCGTCCTCCCACGGGTTGCGGTGCGGCACGAGCTTGTTCTCGTGGGAGTGCCCGTTGACCCACGCCACCATGTTGGGGAAGCGGCTGAACAGGGCCACGAGCTCGGAGCCCAACCGCCGTGGGTACGGGTTCTGCGGGTCGAAGAACGTGTTCGTCATGGTCCACGAGTTGTGGTGGCTGAACACCGCCACGAGCTTGTCGGTTCCCGACGGGTTGTGGACCACGTTGCCGGCAGGGTCGTAGTAACGCGTCGAGCTCGCGATCAGCTCCGACTCGATCCAGTCGTACTGGGGCTGGGTTATCGAACCTTCGGACCCGTTGTAGTGGTTGCAGGAGTCCATGCCGATGATGTGCAGCGGACCCTCGTCACGGGCGTACCACGTCTGGCCCGAGCTCACGTGGTCGGGGGTGAAGCCGTGGCCGAGCGGCCCGGGCGCGGCTTCGGTGTCGAGCATGTGCGACATCCACTCCGTGGCCGAGAGGAACTTGCGGTTGTCCACGTCGCGGGTGACGACTCTCGTGCCGGCGCGATAGCGGCCGTTGTCCTCCCACAGCCTCCTGACGACGCTCTCGTTGGCCCGGAGGAAGAGGAGGAGCGGGAGCATCGGACCGAGCTCGATGGCCTTGCGGTTGGAGGTCGCGAGCACGTCGATGATCATCGCCTTCGGCAGCGTGCCGATCCACGTGAGATCGTGGTTGCCGAACACGCACAGCCACGGCACGGCGATCCCGGTCGCGTCGAGCGGGGAGATGGCGGCTTCGAGCATCCCCGGCAGGTTGGGGAAGCCGTTGGCGAGATAGATGTCCGAACCGGGAGGGCCGTCGGGGTGGTACGCGTAGCGTGCCTCGGGCCACACCTGCACACCCTCGTATGCGGGGCCACCGGTGTTGGGCGTCACGGTCTTGCCGTCGTAGGTGTCGCGCAGCCACCGGTGCTCGGCCGTCACGTTCGAGTCGGTCAGGTCGCCGGTGATCATCGCGAACGCCATCGGCACACCGGTGAGCGACGAGTGCACGACGGCGTTGGTGGCGCGGATCATCTGGTCGAGGACCTGGACGGTCATCGTCTCCTGGGGACGGAAGGCCCCACCCGAACCGAGGCGGTACAGGACGTCGCCTGCCTCCACCCGCGCAGGTGACTGCGCGTCGGTTATGTGGGTGTCGGAGTGGTGGGCGAAGTAGACGAGCCCGCGCCGCGTGGAGGTCCGCGTGGCTGCCGCGCTCGCGCCGAGGTCCTCGCGCACGAGGAACGGCTCACCGGCCTCGTACTGGAGCTTGCTGTAGCCGACGCTCGACGCCTTGCGGATGACCTGCGCGAGCGTCGAACCGGCGCCCGAAGGGTCAGCGCGCGCTGCGTCGAAGATCGTGCTGCCGAGCCAGCCTGTGGCCGCAGCCGTGGTCGCGCCTGCGGCGCCCGCGGCTCTGAGGAATTCCCGCCTGGACAAACCACCCATGCGGCCTAGCTTCGCCGCCAGGTCACGTTCTCCTACTGGGCGACCGCGAATCGACGCACGCGCACGGTCCCTCAGACCGCACCAGAACCACGGCGGCCGGCCTCGATGATCGCCTCGCGGCGCTGCTCCACGCTCGACGGGTCGAGCTCGCCGCGCACGAAGCGGCGGAATCCCGCGGCCTCGTTGGCGAGGGCGTCACCGATGCTCAGGCGCGAGTTCTCGGTCAGGAGCTGGTTCATGCGCCGCACGATCGCCCGGTCGTTCGCTGCGATCTCGCGCGCGAGCTTCACGGCGGCGTCGAGGAGCTCGCCGTGGGGCACGACGCGGTTGGCGAGACCGGCGAGGCGCGCCTCGTCGGCACCCATGAAGCGTCCTGTCAGCGACATCTCCCGGGCGCGGCGGAGCCCGATCGCATGGGGCAGGAGGACGCTCATCCCGGCGCCGGGCATCAGGCCGACACGGGCGTGGGTGTCGGCGAATCGGGCCTTCTCCGACGCCACGACGACGTCGCAAGCGAGCACGAGCTCGAGCCCCCCGGTCACCGCGGCACCGTTGACCGCCGCTATCACCGGTGTCGGCGACTCCCACAAGCGCGTGCAGAAGTCGAGGCCGAGGTTGGAGGCGTCACCGCCGAGCTCGCGCAGGTCCATGCCCGCACAGAACGAGGGATCGGCACCCGTGAGCACGACCGCCGCGACGTCGTCGGCGTCGAGCACGCGGTCGTAGGCGGCGTCGAGCTCGACGAGCAGGGTCGTGTTGAGGGCGTTGCGTGCCTCGGGGCGGTCGAGGGTGACCGTCGCGACACCGTGCTTCGCGTCTACGTCGACGCGCACGCAACCGTCAGGCATCGGCATCGGCTTCGTCGCCGGCCGCGGCGGCGAGCAGCTCGGCGTCGCGGTCGCCGCCGCGGTCGAACACGAACTGCATGAGGGCGCTGAAGACGGCCGCCATGATCGCGATGCCGATGGTGGCGCTCACGAGCATGAACCCGACCATCAGGATGATCCCGACGAAGCTGTTCGTGTTGAGGAAGCTCAAGCTCATGCGGCGAAGCTAGCGCCCCGCCCCCCGCGAATCCGACGTGGGGACGCGAAACGCGCTGTGAACGCGTCCTACGTCCCCACGTCCGCGTGCGCCACCGACGTGGGGACGCGAAACGCGCTGTGAACGCGTTCTACGTCCCCACGTCTGTTGGAGGGCAGGCGGCGACAGCCTCGATCTCGACCAGCGCGCCGGCAGGAAGCGCGGAGACCTGCACGAAGGAACGGGCGGGCGGGTCGGCGCCGAAGAACTCGGCGTACACGGGGTTGACTGCCGGTCCGGCGGTGATGTCGGTCACGAACACGGTGGTCTTGACCACGTCCGCGGCAGTGCAGCCGGCCGCGGCCAACACGTCGGCGAGGTTCGCGAGCGCGGCAGACATCTCGGCCTCGACGCCTCCACCCACGAGCGCACCTGCGTCGAAGTCCCACCCGATCTGGCCGGCGACGAACACGAGCCCTCCCGCCCTGACGGCGGGCGAGTACGGCCCCAGCGTCCTGCCCACGACCTCCACTGACTCGCGTGCCATCGGCGCCTCCTCGGTGCCGAACGATATCGCCCGAGACCACGGCGCACCACGGCGCACCGTCGGCCAGAATCTCCGGATGCGAGACCCGGCAGCGGACCTCCTCGGCAACGGTGCGTCGCCGCAGGAGGTGGACGACGCCAAACGCGACGGCACCCTCCATCTCCTCGCCCTCGACTACACGCTGTTCCCCGGCGCCCACTACCTGACGCTGACGGAGGCGGCCGAACGCGCAGGTCTCGGCAGCGAGGTCGCCGTGCGCGTCGCCCGTGCACTCGGCCTCGTGGCTTCGGTCGACGACCGCGTCTACGGCGACCACGACGTGAAGGTTCTGGAGCGCATGGCCGAGTGGCTCGGCTCCGGCGTCGACCTCGACGTGGCACTCGCCATGTACCGGGTCATGGGTTCGGCCATGGCGCGCATCGCAGAGTCGGAGGTCGGCTTCGTCGCCGCGGCGTTGACCGAGGCGTTCGCCCGGGGAACCCCGACTCCGGAGGACTCGGCGCTGCTCGCCTCCATGCTGCCGGTCCTCGCCGCCGAGCGGCTACCCGAGATCACGCGGGTGCTCGACTACGTGCACCGGCGCGCCCTTCTCTCCGCGGCGCAGCGCGAGATCCTCTGGCAGGTGGGCACGCGCACCGGCGTCACGGAATCGGCCGTGGGCTTCTGCGACCTCGTGGGCTTCACCGCCTACAGCCGCCACGTCGATCCCGACGAGCTGGCGGGCCTCGTCGACCGCTTCGAGACGCGCACGCACGAGATAGTGACCGCCGGCGGTGGCAGGGTCGTGAAGATGATCGGCGACGCCGTCCTCTTCACCAGCACCGACACCTCCGCAGCCGTTGCCATCGCGCTCGACATCACCGCCGAGTTCGGCGCCGCCGGCTCCACGTCCGACGTGCGCGCTGGTGTCGCCCGCGGGGAGCTGCTGAGCCGCGACGGCGACGTCTTCGGGGCCGTCGTCAACCTCGCCAGCCGCATCACGAGCCGCGCGCTGCCGGGAACGGTCCTCGTCGACGACTCCGTGCACGACGAGCTCGCCCGGTCCGAGACGCTCACCTGGCGCGAACTGCGGCCGCGCAAGCTCAAGGGAATCGGCACCGTGCGCCTCTGGCGCGTGCTGCGGCGCTAACGCCTCCGCGCCGCGCGTGCCGGCGGCGATTCGCGCATCGGCAATCGGTCCGCGTCCGTGCCGAAGCAGCGTCGCACCGCGTTCGCGACAGCTGCCGGCACCGCCGCGAGCGCGTGTTCGTCGACCGTCCACGGCCCCGTCTCGACCCCCGCGACGGCGCAACGCACCTCGAACGGCGGCGTGTGGCCGCACCGCAACATGCCGAGGCTGCGTATCGTCGCCGGTGTGGGGACGCCGTCGCGCATCGGCAGGTCCTCGGCGATCGCGCAGCCGAGGCCGGTGAACGCGCCCGAGACGACAGCGTTGTGGGTGTCGAGGTCGTCGGGAGCGCCGCCGTACGCGAGCACGACGGATTCGATGCGGCCGTCGGCATCGAGGTCGACACCTGCCGCAACCGCGAGCCCGGCACCGCCGGCGACCGCCACACCGTCGCGGTCGCCGACCACCTCGAGGCACGCCCGCGGCAGATCGTGCAGGCTCGCACCGCGGTCGACACCGGCGCGGTCCAGCGCCGTCTCCAGCGCGAACGTCCACTGCAGGTGACCTTCGCCGCGATGGGCTCCCGCGCGGCGGCCTGGCTCGACCTCCACGAGGACGGCAGCAGGGCAGTCGTACGGACACGGACCGGGATCGGCGCCACCGCCGGCGAGGACGAGGATCCCGTCGACACCGAGCAGCCGCCCGGCGGCGTCGACCTCGAGATCGACGTCGGTGCGGGCCGGGTGACGGCGGCGGTGCCACATGATCGACTCACGCCGTCCCAGCACCACGGCGACCTCGCCACCGATGACCTCCGACGCCAGCGCGGCCAGACCTGCAGGGCCGGCACCGGCCTTGCCGCCGTAGCTGCCACCGTTGGTCTCCACGTGCAACTCGACCTCGCACTCCGGCCACGCGAGGCGCAGCAGCCGCGCCTCGTCGTCGGGAGTCTCGGTCTGGGACCAGGCCTCGAGCATCCCCTCGCCCACGCGGGCACGCGCTGCCTCGGGCTCGAGGAAGGCGGGATCCCACGGTGGGTTCGCCCATGCCGCCGGCTCCGAGGCGGCGCCGGGGACACCGTGGGGCGCATCGACCGCCACACGCGCCGCCGCCGCTGCCGTGCGCGCGGCCGAAAGGCTCTCACCGCGGGCGAGGGCGACGACGTCACCCGCATCCGTCACTTCGTCACCCGGGTTCAGGACGCGCCAGCCTGCCAACGAACGGTCGGGTAGATCGGCGGCGCGCAGCAGGTGGTCCCCGTCGACGGACACGAACGTCCCGGCCGCGGTTCCGGCGAGCACCGGCACGATCCAATGGTCCACCGCTGCCGGCTCGAGGTCGGCGAGGAAGCGGTGCGCGCCCACAGGCACGTCGGCATCATCGCTGGGTGTGGCAGGCACCGTCCCCCCCGCCGCGAGCTGCACGGCGTCGACGACGCTCTGCCATCCGGTGCACCGGCAGAGGTTGGCGGCGAGCGCGCCGGAGACGGACGCGCGGTCGGGCGACCCACCCTCATCACCGTGGGCGCTCAACAGCGCGTGGGCGCGCACGACGATGCCCGGCGTGCAGTAGCCGCACACGAACCCACCCGTCTCGCAGAACGCAGCGGCGAGGCGGCTCCGGAGGGGTTCGGGCAGGCCGTCGGCGGTGGTGACCTCGCGACCCGCCACGCGGGCGACGGGGGTCACGCACGCCAGACGTGGATCGCCGTCGACGAGCACGCTGCACGCACCACACTGGCCTTGCGGCGCGCAACCGTCCTTGACGCAGAGCTTTCCGGCGTCCTCGCGCAGCGCATCCAGGAGCGTGCCGGTGTCGCGGACCTCGAAGGTCCTGCCGTCTACCTGGAGCTTCAGCTGAAGCTGTTGCCGCAGCCGCAGGTGCGGCTCACGTTCGGGTTGTCGATCGCGAAGCCGGCGCCGTTGAGCCCACCGTCCTTGAAGTCGAGCGTCGCCCCGGCCACGTGCTGCGCCGACGCCGGGTCCACGACGAGCTTCACGCCGTTGCGCTCACGCACGATGTCGTCGTCGGCGATCTCACTGTCGAAGTACATCTCGTATGTGAACCCGGAGCAGCCGCCCGGGTTGACGGCCACGCGCAGCGCCTGCACCCCTTCGCCCTCGGCGAGCATGAGCTCCTGCAGCTTCTCGGCAGCGGAGTCGGTCAGGTTCATGCCCGTGTCCGCCACGGGCTTGACGTCGATCAGGCTCCTCTTGGCCACGGTCCCTCTCCTGTTCGTTCGACCGGACTTCTCATGCGCTCACCATCGCCGTGCACGGCTCGCTGTTGTCGATGTCGTGGAACTCGACGAGGCTCGCTCCAACCGACGCGAGCACACCCTCTGCGAGGCCCCTGTGCAACGAGCAGACCAGGTCCGGGTATTCCGTCGCCAGCTCGCTGAAGGGACAACGCGTGAAGGTGGCGCGGTCACCGTCGGTCGCCGGCTCGAACCCTAGGCGCGCCATCGTGAGGTCGAACACGTCGATGGGGTCCCCGGCGCTCGTGTCGGCCAGTTCGCTGCCGAGATCTCGCCCGACCGCTACCGCGAGCTCGCTGTCCACCTTCACACGGCAGCACAGGGCAGCGAGCATGCGCGCCAGGAGCTCGTGCGCCTCGTCGGCACGGGGCACGTCTATCTGCGCCGCGACCGCGGTGTAGCGGTGCTGCGGGCGTCCGACGCCGCCCTGGGGAGAGGCGTCGCGGCGCACGAGGCCCGCGTCGCGCAGCTGCTCGAGGTGGGGCCGGACCGTGTTGGCGTGCAGGTCGAACTGCGCCGCGACGTCGCCGACCGTGCACGGTCGGTCGACGTCG
>JAIBAC010000309.1 GCA_019695375.1 Acidimicrobiia bacterium | reverse complement strand
GCTCGGGTCCCTGGTCGGACGGAGCCTGGTACGGGTGCGGTGCGAGGACGTCGTAGCTGCCCGAAACCCCGGCCGCGTACATCTGCGCGAGCCACGGGTCGTCGGCCTCGGACACACCGCCGATGACGACGGATGCCCCCGGGTCGCCGGCCTTGAACGCCGGATAGGCGGCACGCACGAGTGCGGCGTAGTCCGCGGCGCTCGCCGAGGCCCAGAAGCTCGAGAGGTTGGGCTCGTTCCACACCTCCCACGCAGCGACCTTGCCGCGGAAGCGTGAAGCCATGAACCGTGCGATCGACGCGTAGTCGGACGCCGCCGGCACCGCGTTCGTCGGGCCGCCTCCGGCCCACGGCGGTGTCGACCAGAGGATCGCCGTCACCGCTATCCCACGCGCGCGGGCGGCGTCGAGAACCGTTCCGATCCGCTGGAGGAACCACTCCTCGTAGACACCCCTGCCTCTGTACTCGACCGAGGCCCACCCGATGTCGAGGCGGATCCAGGAGATGCCCGCCGCTGCGAACTTGTCCAGCGCCGTGATGCGCTGAGCGTCGGTCCAGTCGCTCCAGAGGAGATGGGCGTTCACGCCCACCGCGGGTTGCGGCGTCGCAGCGGGCTCGGCAGCGCCGGCGGCTGTGGTGCCCGTGGCCACGAGCGCGGAACCGGCGACCACGGCCGCGACCAGCACCGCGGCGATCCCGTACCGCGGTGTCGTGGCCCGCTCCGGGCACATGGTGCCTCCCGCTTCTGCGCGTGATCGTCGACGACTCTTCCACCACATCGGCACCTGCGGGCCGAAACCTTGTGCGGGAACCGGCCTAGCCGGTGGCGCCCAGTACCGAGAGCGCCGCCTTGGGCTCGAGGTCGCGGGTGAGCAGGCCGAAGTTGGCCTGGTGCGCGTCGTCGGTGTCGGTGTCGCGGTCGTCGTAGACGAACACCGCCGCGACATAGGGGAAACGCGACGCCACCAACTGCAGCGCCGCAGCCAGGTATGCCGCCTGCTCGTCGCCGGTGACACCTCGCGACTCCTGCGGCGTGTCAGCGGCGTTCGGATGCGTCGACCAGCCGAGCTCGCCGACGACGACCGGTACGTAGAGGCCGTGCTCGAGGAGCACCTCGCGCGTGCGGTCGAGGCCGCCGAGGTTGCCACCGGCGGGATCCGTGGTGATCGCGGGCGCGGCGTCGGCCGGAACGGGGTACGGGTGCACCGACACGACGTCGACGAGACGGGCAGCGTCGCCGCCGAGGTCGTCCAGGACCGCATCGAGCCAGCCGGGGTCGGCGAGGCTCGTGCCCGCGGTCGACACCCACGCGGCAGGATCGGCTGCTCGCACCGCCGCGGCGCCGGCACGGAAGAGGGCGGCGTAGTCAGCGGGCGAGCCGGCGAAGAACCCTTGCGTGTTGGCCTCGTTCCACAGCTCCCACACCGACACGCGACCCGCGTAGCGCGACGCCAGCAGCGCGGCGGCCGCCGCGTCGTCGGCGTGGTCCTCGGGTGGCGTCGTCAGGTCACCGCCGTCGCGCGCCCACGCAGGCGTCGACCACAGCATCGCCCACACCTTCATGCCGCGCTCGCGGGCACCGTCGACGGTCGCATCGAGCCTGTCGAGGTACCACTGCGCCGCCGTGTCGCGGCCCTCCTCCTGCACGCTCGCCCAGCCGACGTCGACCCGCAGCCACCGCACGCCGGCGCCGGCGAGGGCGTCGAGGATGCGTTCGCGGTCCCGAGGCCTCAGCTCGCTCCAGAGCAGGTGGGCGTTGACGCCGACGGCGAGCTGTGCACCGGAGGCGACGGTCGGGAGGACGTCGGGGCGTGGTGCCGGCCCCGTGGTGTCCGCTGTGCCGTCGACGGCAGGGGCCTGCGCGGTGCTGCACGCCACCGCGAGGAGCATGACCACGAAAGCCGCGAAGACCGCGCGCCGCATCCCGACAGGGTAGGGGCGGCAGCGATGCGGCTACTCGCGGGTCGCGTAGGACGTGTACGGGCCGGCCTCGCGCTTGGGCAGCCGGTTCACGACCACCCCTGCCACCTGAGCCTCTACGAGGTCGAGGACGTCGACGGCCGCCGAAACCTTGCGCTGGGGGCTGCCGATCGACGAGACGAACAGGCACCGGTCGACCTGGGTCGCGATCGTCTGGCCCACGTCGCTGCCGAGGACCGGTGGTGCATCGACGACGATCACCGAGTACGACTTGCGCGCCTGCTCGAGCAGCGAGTGGAACCCGACGGTGAGCTGATCACCGGCCTTGGGGTCCGCGACGGCGGCGAGCACGTCGAGGCCGGGCACGGTGGTCGGCTGCACTGCGTTGGTCAGCCACGCGCTGCCGTCGAGCACCTCGCCGATGTGACGCTCCGTCGACACGCCGGTGGCGGCCGCGACGGCAGGGTGGACCATGTCGCCGTCGATGAGCAGCACCGAGTCACGGACGCTCGCGAGCGATGCTGCGAGCCAGGTCGCGATCGTCGTCTTGCCCTCACGCGGGAGCGTCGACGTGACCATGACGGCGACGCCCGGCTCGGGCGGGAGCTGCACGAGGAGGCCGGTACGCAGCGTGCGAACCGCCGACGCGACCACGGCGTCCGCTGCGGGGACCTGCAGGGCCGGGATCGACTTGATCCGTGGCGTCACCGGCAGCCGGCCGAGAACCGGCGCCCGCACGATCGCGGACACGTCGCCGGCGGAGGCGATCTTCGGGAAGAGCCGCTCGGCCGCGAGCGCGGCACCGAGGCCGGCGAGGACGGCGACCACCAGACCCGCCAGCTCGATCATCATGCGCGGTGGACCGACTGCAGCGACCGGCGGGACCGCTATCGACACGACCCGCGCCCGCAACGCGGTGTCGGTCTCGGCGAACGCGACGACGTCGGCGGCAGCGGCGTTGGCGACACGGGCGGCGGTCTCGGGGTCGGTGCCGGTCGCGGAGATCGCGATGTTCGCCGTGTCGGTCTCGATCTCGGCGTCGAGGGCGCCCTTGACGTCGGCCTCGTCGACACCGGTCGTGGCAGCAACCTCTGTGAGGACCTGCGGCGATGTCGCGAACACCGTGTAGCGCGGGAGCGTGAGGCGGATCACGTCGGCGCC
>JAIBAC010000308.1 GCA_019695375.1 Acidimicrobiia bacterium | reverse complement strand
CGCATGCGCGCGACGAGTCGCGGGTCGGCACCGCGGGCCCGCATCATCGCCGTCGTGGCGGCCCCGCCGGCGACGAGGCGGCCGGGACCCGGCCGCAACGCGAAGGGGTCCTCGACGTCGTCCGTGAGCGAGGTGAGCACCAACGCGAGCGCGAGTGCCGGCGCGTCGACGTCCCATACGTCGTCGACGACCACGAGGGAGTGCCTGTCGCGCTCGATCCGTCTCACGCCCGCGTCGGATGCGAGCAGCGTGAGTGCGGCGGGTATCAAGTCGGCCGTGAAGAGCCGGCCGCGGCTGGCCCGCTGTGCGTACTCGTCCCCGACGAAGCCTGCGATGGCCTCGACGAGGTCGTCGATGGTCGACCTCCCGAAGCTGCGACGTGCGCTCGACCAGACAGCGTGGAGGTCACGGCTGAACGTCATCTGCTGCGCGCAGAGATCCGCAGGATCCCAGTTGGCGCGACTGCCCGCGGCACGGACCTTTGCCGGCGCGTTGGCGAGGAAGTGGCCGACGAAGGCGTCGCCCGTCAGGCCGTCGGCGTCGGCGAGCCAGCGTTGCAGCGCACGGATCTGAACGACGCCGTCGTCGGAGCCGGTGCCGTGCTCGGCCAGCTCGGCCAGGTCGGCGATTCGCCGCGACGACTCCGCGAGCAGAGCGTCGGTGTCGAGCGCAGCGTCGGTGCGGCCGCCACCGACGTCACGGGGCAGCAGCCAGATGTGGCGCGTCATCGCCTCGGCGAGATCGTGGATCTGCCCCGGCGTGACACCACGTGACAACGCCCGGCTCACCGCGGGTTCCTCACCGCCGCGGCCTGCGAGCCAGCGTGCGAACGCGGCTTCGAACTCCACCCTCGCCACGTGGTCCGCCACCGTGACGAAGCCCGGGGCCACGTGCGCGGCCTCGGGCCAGCGCCGCAGGATCCCCTCGGCCACGAGGGAGCCCGGTCCGATCGCAGTCGATCTGAGCTGCGCGACCGCGATGCCGAGCCGGCGCCGGGCCACGTCGTCGTCCTCGTCGCCCGCAGCCTCTTCGAGCGCGTCACGGAGACGGTCGCGGACATGCGCTGCACGACCACCGTCTCGTACCAGCACGGCCATCGAGTCGGCGCCGACCTTTCCGGCACGCAGCGAAGCGACGACACGCTGCACGAGCAGCGTCGAGATCCCCGAACCGGGCGGTCCTTCGACGAACGTCGACACCGCGAGCGAGTCGATCACCTCGTCGCGGACATCTGCGTCGACGACGACGTCGGGGACCGAGACGGCCGGGTCGTAGGCGCCGGCATCCGCCGCGTCCGCTGCCGAGGAGTCCGCGTCCGCGTCGGCCGGTGGACGGAACGCGTAGTCGTCGTCGACGTCGACCACGGGATCGGGTGCGGGCTCGGCATCGGTCGCGTCGTGGAGGATCACCGCCGATGCCGGCATCGTCGGGCGTGGCTTCGTGGAGTCGGGATCGTCGTCAGCGGCTTTGGCCCCTGGCGACGGATGCGTCACCACCTCGGACCCGTGCTCGTCGAGCGGAAGGTCCTCGAAGCTGACGCCAGTCGCCTCGGCCTCCTGATCATGGCGGCGCAACGACGGGAAGCGGCGCTTCTTCACGGGGTGCCTCCCGTGGTGCGCGGATCCCCAGTGCGGCCGCGGACGAGCTCCGCTATGGCGCGGCCGCAGATCTCGGGGTACTCGCAGCCGCCGGTGGCGCGGCACGTGCGTGGTTCGGGGTGGAAGTCGCCCGCCGCGATCGGGGCGCACAGATCCGAGACGGCACGATCGAGGCCCGTGCCGGCGTCGATCTCCGGGTCGGTCCGTGCGTAACCAGCGCGCCGCGTGACGTGGAAGTACTCGGCTGATCCCGCGTCGACGCTGAGGCCGGTGATGGATGCGGCCGCACGCACGTAGATCGGTAGCTGAAGCCCCGGTGCCGCCCCTGGGAGTGGCGGGTTCCCCGTCTTGTAGTCGACGACACGGAACGAGGTGCCGTCTGCGGAGATGTCGATGCGGTCGATGCGTCCCGAGAGCTCCACTGGTCCGGCGTCGGTGTCGATGCGGACGCTCTCGTGCGCCACCTCGGAGTTGTCGCCGGCACGACCGAACGGCACCTCGAACATGAGCGGCTTCCAGCGCGGTGCCGCGGCGCTGCCCGCGTCAGCGGTTTCGAGCTCCCACCATCGATGCAGGTCGGCTCGGATCGCGGTGCGGGTCTGGTCCCGAACGGCCGCGAACGGCGGCATGCGCTCTTGGTAGGAGGCGAAGACGGTGTCGATCGTGTCGTCGAGGATGGCGAGCTGTTCGTCGCGTCTGGCCTCGTCGGGAGGTCCGTCGTCGCTGACGGCTCGCAGGAATCGCTCGAGCACCTCGTGGACGAGGCTGCCGCGGTCACGCGGGTCGACACCGAACCTGTCGGCGGAGCGTCGTCGTACGGCGTACACGTTCTCCACGAGGAACCTGAACGGGCAGCCGGCGTAGGTCTCGAGACGGGTCGGGGACAGGCCTTCAGCGGGGAGCTGCTGTTCGAGGCGGACGAGGGCGCCGGGGTCGACGATCCCCTCGTACACGCTGTAGCGGTCGCCGGAGCGGCGTGCCTCCCACGCGGCGACCCCCGGTCCAGGTGGCTCAGAGGGTCGCGCATGCCCGACGCCGACGGCGACGCGAGGGGACGCGTCTACGTCGCATGCGGAGAGAGGGGATCCTTCCAGTGCGATAGCGGCTGCGCGGAAGTACGGCGACGCCGCCAGGTAGGAGCCGTCGGAGCCGGAACGTGGTCGCAGAAGGGTCAGCCGCTCGCGCGCCGAGAGCACGGTGAGCGCGAAGTCGCCGGGGTCGGCGGCGGTCGAGGCCGCAGCGAGTGGCAGACCCGCCGAGAGCGCCTCGTTCAGGCGGCCGCGTTCGTCGTCGTCGAGCAACGCCGGGACGGGCGCGGTGCGCGGCACCAGGCCGTCGGCGAGACCGACGAACACGACCGCGGCGAAGCGCGCGAGCCCGACGTCGTCGGCACCGACCACGGCGACCCCACCGCCGGCGCGTTCGGCTTCGAAGCCGTGTCTCGCGGAGGCGCCGTCGGCTGCGTGCGCGCGCGCGACACCGACGGCC
>JAIBAC010000307.1 GCA_019695375.1 Acidimicrobiia bacterium | reverse complement strand
CACGCGCCAGATCACGGCGGAGGTGGCCGCTTCGCTGCGCCACCGTCCCGGCATCGACCGCGCCGTCCGCGACGCCTCTAGCCGCGACGGGGAGGTGACCGGCACGGATGTGCACCGGCGCATCGCTGCGCGTCGTGCCGAGGTCGCCGCCGACGAGGCGTTCGTGCGGCGCAGCCGCGCGCTGCGCGTCGTCCTCGGCGTCGTGGTCGCGGCTGCGATCGCCGCACTCCTGTTCCTGACCCCGGTCCTGTCGGTGCGCGAGATCGAGGTCGTCGGTCTCGACGCGGGCTCAGCGGTCGACGCCGACGCCATCGTCCACTCCGCCGGGGTGCACCGGGGCGACAACCTGCTTCTCGTCAGCTCGACCGTCGCGGCCGGCGGCGCCGAGACGGTGCCGGGCGTCGAGTCGGCCACGGTGCACAAGACCTTCCCGGGCAAGGTTCGCATCGAGGTGGTTCCGCGCGTCGTCGTGGCGGCGACGCCGGTTCCCGGCGGCTTCGCCCTCCTCGACGCGTCCGCCACCGTGGTCGAGGTGCGCTCGAGCATCGACGGCGTCGAGGTGCCTGTCGTCCGTGGGACGGGACCGGCGACGGACGCGCCGGACGGCAGCGCCGGCAGCGGTCTGGGCGGTCCCGGGTCCCTGTGGGGGGACGGCCTCGGACGCCAGGCGGTCGCTGCGATCGCGGCCTTGCCGCCTGGCGTGTTGCCGCGCGTGCTCGAGGCGGGCTACGACGCGGGAGCGCTCACGATGACATTCGCCGGGACCCCGAAGGTGGTCTTCGGCACCTCCGACGACATGGCGAAGAAGGCCGACGTGGCCGTGCGCGTGCTCGCCGACATCCGTGCGCGGGGCGTGGCGGTCGAATACGTGGACGTGTCGAGCCCGGTCGTGCCGACGATCCGGCCCCGCTCCTGAACAGCGCCGCGCCCGGACGCGGTCCCCATGCTGCAGGGGCAGTGATCGGGTCCCGCGTCCGACCCGTGCTCGGGAAGCCGGCGGCGTGGACGCGCGCGCGGCCGGAGTGCTTGACCCCGGCCACAATTCTCCCTAGAGTAGCCACAACCTCAACCCGAGGGTGAAGCTGCGATCTACGACTCGCAGCCAACGCTAGAGCAGCGTCGACTAGATGTCAAGTCGAGCTTGAGGGTTGACCCTTGGAGAAGGTTCAGGAGCAGCGGTGAACGGAGCCACGCAGAACTATCTGGCAGTCATCAAGGTCGTCGGTGTCGGTGGCGGTGGCAACAACGCCGTCAACCGCATGATCGAGGCCGGCCTGCGCGGCGTCGAGTTCATCTCGATCAACACCGATGCGCAGGCGCTGCTCATGTCCGACGCCGACGTCAAGCTCGACATCGGTCGCGAGCTCACGCGCGGGCTCGGCTCCGGCGCCGACCCCGATGTCGGCCGCCAGGCAGCCGAGGAGCACCGCCACGAGATCGAGGAGGTGCTGCGCGGGGCCGACATGGTCTTCATCACCGCCGGCGAAGGGGGCGGCACCGGCACCGGTGGGGCACCGGTCGTCGCCGAGGTCGCCAAGCAGCAGGGCGCCCTCACGATCGGCATCGTCACGCGCCCGTTCGGTTTCGAGGGTAAGCGCCGTGCGAACCAGGCCGAGGACGGCATCGAGGGCCTCAAGGACAAGGTGGACACGATCATCGTGATCCCCAACGACCGTCTGCTCGAGGTGAGCGACGAGTCGACCTCGATGAACTCCGCGTTCCGCTTCGCCGACGAGATCCTCTACCAGGGCGTGCAGGGCATCACGGACCTCATCACGACGCCTGGCCTCATCAACACCGACTTCGCCGACGTCAAGACCGTGATGCAGAACGCGGGCTCGGCGCTCATGGGCATCGGTCGTTCGGGCGGGGACGACCGCGCCGCGAAGGCGGCCAAGTCCGCGATCTCGAGTCCGCTGCTCGAGTCGTCGATCCAGGGCGCGAGCGGGATCCTCCTCAACATCTGCGGTCCGTCCGACCTCGGCATCTTCGAGGTGAACGCGGCCGCCGAGATCATCGGCGAGGTCGCGGCACCCGACGCCAACATCATCTTCGGTGCGATCATCGACGACGCCCTCGAGGACGAGGTGCGGGTCACGGTGATCGCCGCCGGCTTCGAGGCCGACCGGCGCGCGGCGCGCCTGTCGTCCCTCGGCGGCGAGGACGTCGACCTCGGCGGCGACGCCGAGCTGTCCTCTCTCTTCGAGAGCGACCTCGGTCTCGGTGACGACCTCGGCATCGACGAGCCCGCGCCGCGCTCGTCTCGCAGCTCGCGCTCGTCGAGCGCCCCGAAGCCGCTCGGGCTCGAAGAGGACGAGATCGACGTCCCGCCCTTCCTGCGCTGACCCCGCTCCCGATTCCGCCGGCTTCACCGTCGAGCGGGTTCCCGGGGCGATCGTGGTTCGCTGCCGCGGCAGCGCCGGCGCGTTCACGATGCGCGACGGCCCCGTCGACGGGCGCCTCGGCGGCACGAACCTCTCGGCGACCGTGGGCGACAGGCCTGACGCGGTGCGTGCCGCGCGGCGTTGGGCGGGCGCCCTCGTCGGCGCCGACGGGGACGATCTCACCTTCGGGTACCAGACCCACGGCAGCGGCGTCGCGACCGTCGTCGACGCCGGGGCAGCGGTCGGTGTGGCGCCGTCACCGCTGAAGGACACCGACGCCCTCGTCACCGACCGGTCCCGGCTCGGACTCGGCGTCCTCGTCGCCGACTGCGTCCCCACCCTGCTCATCGGCGACGGTGCCGTGGGAGTGGTCCACTCGGGATGGCGGGGCCTGATCGCCGGTGTGGTGCCCGCTGCGGTCGCCGCGCTGCGACGGACCGGGCACGCACCTCGGATCACGGCGTTCGTGGGTCCCGCGGCCGGCATGTGCTGCTACGAGGTCTCCGCGGACGTCGCGGGTCGCTTCGGGCAGCGATGGCCGGCGACGGTCGTGAACCTTCACGGTGCGGATCGACCCCATGTCGACCTGCGCCTCGCCGTCGCCCTCGCGCTGGCCGAGGCCGGGGTCGCCGACTCCTATCCCGTCGGCTCCTGCACGGTGTGCGACCCACGCATGTGGTCGCACCGCCGCGGGGGCGCGGGGCGG
>JAIBAC010000306.1 GCA_019695375.1 Acidimicrobiia bacterium | reverse complement strand
CGCGGGATCAGCACCCCGGGGCCGACAGCGACCTCGAAGTCGCGGAAGGCCGCCACCCCTTCGAGGTGCTGCAGCGGGACGCGCAGACGACGCCGCTCGACGAGTGTCGTGAACCAGCGCTCGAAATCCGGCCACGGCGGCACGTCACGCCAGTGCCGCACGAGCGTCGCCTCGTCGCAGGCTGCGGCGACGCACGCGAGGCGACGCGAGTCGACGCCGGCGCTCCCGACCCCCGCGGATGCGAGCACCTCGGCCGCACGACCCACGATCGCGCCGACGGTGCCGCTCAAGGCGTGGTCGCCCACTCGACGTCGCCGAGCTTGCGCGCCCGCTCGTCGGCTCTGAGCGCGTCGACGAACGTGTCGAGGTCACCGTCGAGCACCGCCGCGAGGCTGTGCACCGACAGGCCCACACGGTGGTCCGTCACCCTGTTCTGGGGGTAGTTGTACGTGCGGATCTTCCCGGACCGCTCACCGGTGCCGACCTGGGCGCGCCGATCGGCCGCGACCTCGGCCGCCTGGCGCTCACGCTCGGCCTGCAGCAGCCGGGAGCGCAGGATCCGCAGCGCCTTCTCCTTGTTCTGGAGCTGGCTCTTCTCGTCCTGGCACGTGACCACGAGCCCCGACGGGCGGTGGGTGATCCGCACGGCCGAGTCGGTGGTGTTCACGGACTGACCACCGGGGCCCGACGACCGGTACACGTCGACGTCGAGGTCACCGGGGTCGATGCTGACTTCGACATCCTCGGCCTCCGGCAGCACCGCGACGGTCACCGTCGACGTGTGGATGCGTCCTGACGCCTCCGTCTCGGGCACACGCTGCACGCGGTGGGTGCCGCCCTCGAACTTGAGCCGCGAGAAGGCGCCGCGGCCGCGGATCTCGAGCGTGACGTCCTTGAACCCCCCCACACCGGTCGGCGTCGACGACAGGACCGCGGTGCGCCACCGCCGTCGCTCCGCATAGCGGGTGAACATCCGTGCGAGGTCGCCGGCGAAGAGGGCCGCCTCGTCACCACCTGCTGCCGCACGTACCTCGATGATCACATCGCGGTCGTCGTCGGGGTCGCGGGGCACCATCAGCTCGCGCAGCTCTGCTTCACGGGCAGCACGGTCCTCGCGCGCGGTGGCCGCCTCGGCTTCGTAGTACTCGCGTTCGTCGGCTTCGGTGGCCGTCGCCGCGAGCTCCTCGGCGTCCGCGAGCGTCGCACCCGCGGCCTCGTACGCGTCGAGCGCTCGCAGGATCGGCGCCAGTTCGGCATGACGACGGCTCAGCTCCGCCAGCTTCTCGGGACGGGCGATGACCTCGGGGTCCGCGAGCTGCGCCTCGATGCGCCCTGCGGTGTCGCGCAGATCGCGTAGGCGCTCGATCATGCCTGCGCGACGGTCACTCGGACCCGGACGCCTCCGCGTCGGAGGCCTCGACGGCGGCGTCCGCCTCGGCGTCCGCCTGCTCGGGTTCGGGCTGTGCAGGCGCCGGAGCCGCGACGGCCTCGGCATCGCGGCGCGCCTTGCGCTCGGCAGCTTCGGCCGCCTCCGCCTCGGCACGCGCCTTGCGCGCAGCCTGCTTCTTGGCCTTGCGCTCCGACGGCGACTCGACCGCGGAGTACCGCTTGTTGAAACGCTCCACGCGACCGCCGGTGTCGACGAGCTTCTGCTTGCCGGTGAAGAACGGGTGGCACTCCGAGCAGAGCTCGACGCGCATCTCGGGCACGGTGGCCCGTGTCGTGAACGTGTTGCCGCAGCTGCACGTCACGGTGCAGTCGACGTAGTCGGGGTGGATGTCGGTCTTCATCTGTCCTCGAGTCCTCACATGACGTGTTCGTGGCGGTGTCTCAGACGCCGGCAGGGGTCTTGGCGATCTCGGCCAGGAACTCGTCGTTCGACTTCGTCGACTTGATCTTGTCCACGAGCAGCTCCAGGCCGGCACCACCTTCGAGAGCCGCCATGACCCGGCGCAGCCGCCAGACCATCTGCAGCTCCTGGCGCTCGAAGAGCAACTGCTCCTGCCGAGTCGACGACGCCTCGACGTCGATCGCAGGATAGATGCGCTTCTCGGCCAATTTCCGGTCGAGGCGCAGCTCCATGTTGCCGGTGCCCTTGAACTCCTCGAAGATCACCTCGTCCATCTTCGAGCCTGTCTCGACAAGGGCGGTCGCGAGGATCGTGAGGGAACCGCCCTCCTCGATGTTGCGTGCCGCGCCGAAGAACTTCTTGGGCGGGTAGAGCGCACCGGAGTCGACACCGCCGGAGAGGATGCGGCCCGACGCCGGTGCCGCGAGGTTGTAGGCGCGTGCAAGGCGGGTGATGCCGTCGAGGACGACGACGACGTCCTGGCCGTACTCGACGAGGCGCTTGGCACGCTCGATCGTCAGTTCGGCGACCTGGGTGTGCTCGTCGGCGGGGCGGTCGAACGTAGACGCCACGACCTCGCCCTGGATCGAGCGCTTCATGTCGGTCACCTCTTCGGGCCGCTCGTCGACGAGCAGCACCATCAGGTGCACCTCCGGGTTGTTCTCCTCGATCGAGTGGGCCATCAGCTTCAGGATCGTGGTCTTGCCCGCCTTGGGCGGGGACACGATGAGGCCGCGCTGGCCCTTGCCGATCGGCGAGATCAGGTCGATGATCCGCTGTGCGGTGTTGTTGGGCGACCCGACCGTCTCGAGGCGCAGCTTCTGGTCCGGGAACAGCGGGGTGAGGTCCTCGAAGCGGGGGCGCTGCGCCGCGTGCTCGGGAGGACGCCCGTTGACGTCGAGGACGTGCAGGATCGCCGGGAACTTCTCGTCCGACTTGGGTGGGCGGATCGTGCCCGTGATCTGGTCGCCGCGCCGCAACCCGAGGCGGCGGATCTGGCTCAGCGACACGTACACGTCCTGCTTGCCGGGCAGGTAGCCGCTGGTTCGGATGAACCCGTAGCCGTCGGGGAGCACGTCGAGGATCCCACGCCGCTCGACGACCTCGTCGGTGTCGTTGTTGTCGTACTCGACGTCGGGGTGCCGGCCGCCCTGACCCTGGCCGCCGCCGCCCTGGCCGCCGCCACCCTTGCGCTTGCGCTTGCGGTTGCGGTTGCGGTTGCGGTTGCGGTTCCCCTCGCCGCCACCGCCTCCCTG
>JAIBAC010000305.1 GCA_019695375.1 Acidimicrobiia bacterium | reverse complement strand
CGCCGCGACCGCCACGCACAGCGCAGCTATCGGTCCTCTCACCCGAGCTCGCTTGAGTTCTCGTCCGTCCACGCATACTCCGTTCTTAAGGGACCCCTAAGGTAGTCCTTGTGGGTACCCTAAGCCAAATGCCGCATGGGCAGGACGAGCGGCACCCCCGTGCGCGGGTGGGCGATCACCTCGACGGGATGGCCGTAGACGCCGGCGAGGAGGTCGGCGCGGAGCACGTCCGCAGGGCTGCCCTGCGCGGCCACCCGACCGGCGTGCATCAGAGCGACCCGGTCGGCGTACGCCGCCGCCAGTCCGAGGTCGTGCAGGACGATCAGGACGGCGTCGCCCTCTCCGGCGCGGCTGCGCGCCACCCCGAGCACGTGCTCCTGATGGCGAAGGTCGAGTGCGGCCGTCGGCTCGTCGAGCATCGCGAGCTGGGTTGCCTGCGCGAGGACCTTCGCCAGAGCGACCCGCGCACGCTCCCCGCCGGAGAGCTCCGGGAAGCGACGCCGGCGCAGGTGCCATGTCCCGGTCGTGCGCATCGCCGTGGCGATGACCTCGTCGTCGAGCGCTGCTGCGGCCGTCCGCTCCCAAGGCGAGCGCCCCATCGCCACGACTTCGGACACGGTGAAGGGAAAGGCGATGTCGACGCGCTGGGCGAGCACGGAGCGCCGGCGAGCCAGCTCCACGGAACCCCAGCTGCGGGGATCACGTCCGCAGACCGCCACCGCTCCGGCACTCGCCCTGATGTCGCCCGCGACGACACCGAGCAGGGTCGACTTCCCCGCTCCGTTGGGGCCCACCAGAGCGACGACCTCGCCGGCGCGGACGGTGATGTCGGCTTCAGACACCACTTCACGCCCGCCGAGACGCACCGTCACGTCACGGGCCTCGGCCACCACTTCACCCGGACAGAGCCGCTCGGGAACGGCGTCGTGCTTCATGCCCAGCCGCCTTGGCGCGCACGGGTGCGCCGGAGCAGCCAGAAGAAGAACGGGCTCCCGACGAGGGCGGTGATCACGCCGAGAGGTACCTCGGCCGGCGCCGCGATCGTGCGCGCCACGAGATCGGCGACGACGAGTATCAACGCGCCCCCCAGGGCCGATGCCACGACCAAGGGCCGGTGGCGGGGCCCCGCCGCCATACGGACAAGGTGCGGTATCACGAGTCCGACGAAGAGGATGATCCCCGACACCGCCACCGCCGACGCCGTGAGTACGGCGACGACGGCGAGGAGAACGAACCGGAGTCGATCGACATCGATGCCGAGATGACGCGCGCCCGTGTCGCCGAGGCCGAGCAGGTCGAGGCGCGGGGCCAGGCGCACTGCGACCGCGACGCCCACGACCGCGAGCGGCACGACAGCCATCACCTTCGCCCACGTCGCGCCGGCGACGCTGCCGAGCGTCCAGAACGTGATGCTGCGCAACTCGGCGTCCGTGGAGAAGAACGTGAGCAGGCCGATCACCGCCCCGGTGAACGCGTTCACGGCGATGCCGGTCATTATGAGCGTCACGACCTCGGTGCGGCCGCCGGAGCGAGCCGCCAAGAAGACCAGGAACACCGCGACGAGTCCGCCCACGAAGGCGGCCACGGTCAGACCCAGCGGCGCTGCGGCTCCGATGCCGATCACGATCGCAGCGACGGCGCCGAGCGCCGCACCCGAGGACACGCCGACCACGCCGGGCTCCGCCAGCGGGTTGGCGAACGTCCCCTGCATCGTGGCACCGGCGCACCCGAGGCCTGCCCCGACCACCAGCGCCAGCACCACCCGAGGGAAGCGCACGTTCCACAGGACGCTCTCGACCACTTCGTCCGGCGCGGCCCCGGCCACGAGGTTGATGCGACGCAGGAGCGACCTCAGGATCTCCGACGGCGGGATCGCGAGCGCTCCGGACCCGGCGGCAACCACGCACGCGACGAGCAGGGCCACTGCGAGTCCGCCGACGAGCACCCCCGGGCGCACGTGGCGCCGCGCGACGACGACGTCCTCGATCGCGCCGGCAGCGCCTTCGGCGTCCGCCTCGCGCGCGGGGTGCGTCGCCGTGGACGTCACGAGCCCGACTGCCCCTCGTCCTGGCCCTCCGGGAAGTAGAGGTCGTCGATCAGCGCCGAGACGACCTCGGGCGTGCGCGGCCCGAACCCGTACAGGAGTCCGTCCTCGACCGTGACGACACGTCCTTCGCGCCCTGCGGGGGTCTGCGCCATGCCCGGCACCTCGGCGAGCCCCTCGATACCGCCGACAGAGTCGAGGCCCGTGCTCGTCATCAGGATCACCTCGGGAGCCGCCTGGACGAGGGCCTCACTTGTGATCGGCGTGAACGGCCGCGTGAGGCCGGCCGCCGTGCCCGCGTCGACCCCGCCGGCCGCAGAGATCATCGAGTCGGCACCCGAGCCGGGGCCTCCCATCAGGTACACACCCGCCTGGCCGCGCATGTACAGGAACGCCATCCGGGGTGGGGTCTCACGCGCCTCCTGCGGGATCGCCTCGCGGGCCGTCTCGATGCCCGTGTCGATGCGCTGTGCGAGTGCGGCTCCCTCCGCCGGGAGTCCGACCGTGGCTGCGATCGCGCGGACGCGCGGGCCGATGTGGGCGATGTCGCTCGGCAGCTCGAACACCACTACGGGGACCCCTGCGGCTCGGATCTGCTCGAGCGCCTCCGGCGGGCCGCTGTCGTCCTGCGCAAGGACGAGAGTGGGTCGCAGGGACAGGACCGCCTCGGCCGACACGTCATGGGCGCGCGTCACGAGCGGCAGGTCCGCGGCCTCGGCAAAGGTCGTGGAGATGTCCCGACCCACGACCGCAGAACCGAGGCCGAGGGAGAACACGACCTCCGACAGGCTCCCGGTCAGCGGGACGATACGACTCACGTCGGTCACGGTCACGTCGGGAGCGCCCGTGCCCGCCGGGACCGTGACCGGCAGCTGCGGCGCGACCTCGCCGGCGATCGGCACGATGCCGGCCGCCGGCGCGGCGGCGGGGCTGCCGCCCGCGCCGATGGTGCAGCTGCTCGCCAACACGGCTACCGCCGCGACGAGACCGAGGAACGCGACGAGCGCCGCGGACGGGGCAAGCCGCGTCTTCACGTCCGCAGCGGAGCCGAACGGCGACGCCACC
>JAIBAC010000304.1 GCA_019695375.1 Acidimicrobiia bacterium | reverse complement strand
ACCACCGGATCGGTCTGAACCAGCACGCTGTTGAGGAACGGGCCCTGGTCCAGTAGCTGCTGGACGTCGGGCACGGATCCGATCACGGCTGCGCCGCCGTTGAGAGCGCTGGGCAGGTCGACGATCGCGCCGACCACGGCGGCGTCCGCCGCGCCGCCCTGCACGCCGACGGCGTCGCCGGTCTCGAGACCCAGGGCCTCGGCGACGGCGGTGCCGACCACCAGAGCTGGACCGGCGTCTGTGGGCACCTCGATCGAACCGAGGAGCTCGCCGCAGTCGATCCCCTCCGACAGGAGCGCGAGGCTGCAGTCGGTGCCGAGGATCAGCGCCCCCGTGGACTCGTGTCCGGCATGCACGATCGTGAGCCCGCCGACGACGGGCGTAGCGGCCTGGACGCCGGGGACCGACCTCACCGTCCTGATCATGTCCTCGGGCAGGCGATCGTGGGTCAGCGGTGACACCTGGTAGTCGGCGAGGCGGGCGACGGTCTCGCTCAAGGAGCTGAAAGGGCGCCCGATCGCCTGCAGCATCAACAGGATCGCGATCATCAGGGTCGTGCCGAGTGCGACCCCGACGACGACGAGCGACGTGACGACGCGGCGGTGCAGCAGCGGCCTCAGATGGAGGCGCGCGAACAGGGAGGCACGCGACGCCCACGAACCGCTACGGTCGGCGATGTCCGTCCCGGGAGGGCGCTCCGGTGAATCGGGGGAGTTGGCCATCGAGGTCGGACCGCCCGTCTTGGCTGTTCGCGGCGACTCGGGCGTTCGTGGCAGGTGAGCCCGATCGGTCCGGCGAATCTATAGGGAAGTCGTGACGGCAAAAGGAAGGGTGGCCATCGGGCGGTGGCCGCTCCCGGCGGAGAGGTGGGAGTTGACCGCCGCTGCCTTCTTCTTCGAACAGCTGATGGGGCCCCGCAGCCTGCTGCTGACCGGGACCCTGCCGCTCCTCGTCGGGATGGGCCTCGCCTATTCGCAGCACGGCACCTGGAGCTGGCCGGTCGCGCTCGCCGCGATGGTCGCCGCCGTCTGCGGCGTGCAGGCGGGCATGATGCTCGACGACCTCGCCGACCACGAAGGCGACGCCACCAACGTAGATCGTGTCGACGGGCTCTCCGGCGGAGGACGGGGTCTCACCGACGGTGCCGTGTCACGAACGACGGTGCTCGTCGTCGGCGCCGTCGTCGCCGCCGTCGCGGTGGGCGCCGCGCTCGCCGTGGCTGTGGTCAGCCCCGCGACGCTGCCGATCGCAGCGATCGCGGTGACGGTCGCGGTCGTCTACTCGGTCGGGCCGCGGCTCGTGAAGCACGGCCTCGGCGACGGAGTCGCGTTCTTCGCGTTCGGGCCGTTGCCCATCCTCTTCGGCTACGCGGCGATGGCCGGTGTGATCGACCCGGCAGCGATAGGGGTCGCCGCCGCGTTCGGCGCCACGACCGTCGTCGGCTGCGCCGGGATGCACCTCCTCGACCTCGACTCCGACAGCGCGGTCGGCAAGCGCACGCTCGCTGTGCGGGCAGGCCGCACGCGCATCGTCGCGCTCATGGCAGCGGCGCAGCTCACAGGTGTCGCCGGCCTCGTCGCCGCCACCGCCGTGGGGATCCTGCCCGCCGCCCCCGCAGCAGTCGCCGTGGTGGCGATCCCGGCCCTCGCGTACGCCCTCGTGCGCATGGCCCGCGGCGATCGACGCGGCGAGGTCCTCGGCGAGACCGTGCTCCTCGCGGTGAACACCGTCGTGCACCTCGTCGCCGCCATCGCGCTCGTGGCCGGTGTCGGCGGCAGCGCGGTCCTCGTCGTCGCCGTCACCGTGCTGACGGCCGTCACGATCGGCCTCCAGATCCATGTTCTGGGACGGTTCGTGAAGGCGAGAGGGGAAGCCCATGTGCACGTCGAAGGACCCTCGAAGGTCCGCCACGAGCCGCTACTGGCTCTCGTGGCCGGCGGAGGGAGGTCGCTGCCGGTGAAGACGAGGTCACGCAGAGCCGCGGTCGACACGCGCATCCCGCTCCTCCTGCGCGGGGTCGAGCTCCCCGGTGAGCAGCGCCACCCCACCGACATCGACCTCGACGTGCGTGCCGGCGAACTGGTCGCCGTCGATGCTCCCGAGAGCGTCTGTGACGCCCTCCAGCGCCTGACCCGCGGTGACGCCGTGCCCAGCGCCGGCGAGGTGCACTTCATGGGACGTGACCTCACCACGTTCCGCAAGCGCGAGCTCGACCGGCTCCGCCAGCGCTTCCTCGGTGTCGTCACGGCCCTGCCCTTCGTCGACAACACCGTCGACGTCCGCGGGAACCTCGAATACGTCCTCCTGCTGCGCGGCCTCGACGCGGCCGAGATCCGCGACACCATCGACGACGCAGTCGACGGCCTGCCGCTGCGCGACAAGCTCGGTCACCGTTTCACCGATCTGACTCTGAGCGAGACACGCTGGTTCGTGCTGCTGCGCGGCCTCCTCATGCGCCCGCAGCTCCTCCTGATCGAGGCCGGCGCTCTCGACTCGTCGAGCGACCTCGCCGAGAAGGCGGCCGCACACGTGCGGTACCACATCCGTGGGACCGAGACCGGCGTGCTGTGGACGACCACGTCGGTGCGGGCAGCGTGCGCCGCTGACCGCATGTTCATCTACACGATGGGCAACCTCGTCGACGCCGACGACCAGAGCGGCAACACGCCCTACCGCGTCGAGCGCTGAAGCACCCGTGGGGGAGGCGCCGGCAGCGTACCGCCGCTGCGCGCGGCGTGTCCGCGCCGAGGACCCCCTCACGCTTGCCGCCACCTATCTCCTGTCACCGCGGCGCCGGCGTGCCGTGCAGGCGATGGAGGCCTTCCGGCTCTTCGTCGCCGACGTGATCGCGGCGACGCCGCTCGCGGACGCAGGCGCAGGTGCAGCAGTCCTCGACCGGTACGCAGCCGCGCTCGCGGCAGCGGGTGACGGGGCGCCGCCGGCGTGGCCCGCCGACGCCGCATGGCTCCCTGCGGTCGCCGACACGATGGTCCGTGCCGCGATCCCGACGACGACGTTCGCCGACTACCTCGCGGCCCGCGCGCGGGCGATCCGGTCGGCGACGTCGCCGCCGTTGGCCGCGTACGACGCCGCGCTGGCGGCGGTGGCA
>JAIBAC010000054.1 GCA_019695375.1 Acidimicrobiia bacterium | reverse complement strand
ATGCCAGCGGCCGCGGGAGCGCGGTCAGGGCGCCCTCGACGGCCACGAGGGCATCGGCCGCCGGGTGCGCCCGCGCGGCCTCGCCGGCCATCAGATGGCGGAAGCGGTCCACGTGAGCTCCCGAATCCAGACGGATGAGGTCGTCGTCGACGCCGAGCACGTGGCCGATCCAGCGCCAGAGGAGTCCCGTCGACGCGATCTCGTCGTCGGAGACCGGAACGCCCATGCGAACCATCCCGGCCACGGTCAGGTAGGCGAAGGTCGCGACGGCAGTGGCGAGGTGCGCCTGGTTGAGGGGCACCCCGCGCCGCGTGAGGTCGCCGCCGCCTTCTGCGAGCTGGCAGCGGAGGGCGGCGTTGACGAGCCGGAGGCGCGTCACGATCGAGTGATGGCGCCCACCGGGTTGCACCTCGCCGGGCAAGGGCAGCAACAGCAGGTCGGTCCCGGTGTCCGACAGCCTTTGCGCCAGCTCCTGGGCGGGCTCGGGCCGGTCCGCCGGCTCCGCGTCCGATCTGGCCAGCGAGAGCGGCGCCGCGCGGGCGACGAGGTGCAGTCCCGGCTCCATCGCCGCGAAGTCAGCCCAGGCGGGCACGTAGCAACATGCCTCCAGCAGCTCGCGGAAGACACCGCCCTCGACCTCGGCGAGGAAGCGCACCTCTGCGAGGACGTCGTCGCCGGGATGCGAGGGGCGGCGCCGCGCGAGCCGCGCCATGACGTCGTCGGCGAGCGGATCACCACAGCGCTCGGCACGGGCGAGAGCGGCGTCGCTGACGAGCTCGCCGAAGCCGAGGTCGGCCTGCGCCGGCAGGTCGCCCAACACCAGTTCCGTGACCAGATCGGCCACCAGCGGCTCCCTTGACAACACCAGGGCGCCACCGTACCCGACCTGCCCGGCGGTGTGGGGGACCCTGTGCCGTCCCCCGGAGCGGCATCTGACGACCCGTCAGATGCTGTGGTACCGTGCCGGATCCCGGCGACGAGCACTAGGAGACCCATGCCCGAGGCGTACCTGGTCGACGCTGTCCGCACCCCCGTCGGCAAACGCGGCGGCGGCTTGAGCGCGGTCCACCCCGCCGATCTCGGCGCCCACGCGATCACGGCGCTGGTGGAGCGGACCGGGATCGATCCGGCGGCCGTCGACGACGTCGTCTTCGGCTGCGTCGACGCTCTCGGGCCCCAGGCCGGCGACATCGCCCGCACCTGCTGGCTGGCGGCGGGCCTGCCCGACGAGGTCCCGGGAACGACCATCGACCGCCAGTGCGGCTCGTCCCAGCAGGCGCTCCACTTCGCGGCGCAGGGCGTGATGAGCGGCACCCAGGACGTCGTCGTCGCCGGCGGCGTCCAGCAGATGAGCATGATCCCGATCTCGTCCGCCATGACCGTGGCGGACTCGGTGGGATTCACCGACGCGAACCCGTTCGTGGGTTCGCAGGGATGGCTCGCCCGCTACGGGGACCAGGAGGTGAGCCAGTTCCGGTCCGCGGAGATGATCGCCGAGAAGTGGGACATCTCCCGCGACGAGATGGAGAGGTTCGCGCTCGCAAGCCACGAGCGGGCGCTGCGTGCGATAGACGAGGGTCGTTTCGAGCGCGAGATCGCTCCCTACGGTGACGTCGCCGTCGACGAGGGACCGCGTCGCGGCACATCACTCGAGAAGATGGCGTCGCTGCCGACGCTGGTCGACGACGGACGCCTCACGGCCGCCGTCAGCAGCCAGATCAGCGATGCCGCTGCCGCCATCCTCGTGGTCAGCGAGCGCGCCCTCGACGAGCACGGTCTCACTCCGCGTGCCCGCGTGCACCACATGAGCGTCCGCGGGGCCGACCCTGTGTGGATGCTCACGGCACCGATCCCGGCGACGGAGCACGCACTCGCGCGGGCGGGGATGAGCCTCGACGACATCGACCTCGTCGAGATCAACGAGGCGTTCGCGTCGGTGGTGCTCGCGTGGCAGCGTGAGACGGGTGCCGATCTCGAGAAGGTCAACGTCAACGGGGGAGCGATCGCTCTCGGGCATCCGCTCGGAGCTACCGGCTGCCGCCTGATGACCACGCTGCTGCACGAGCTCGAGCGGACGCGAGGCCGCTACGGGATGCAGACGATGTGTGAGGGCGGAGGCCAGGCGAACGTCACGATCGTCGAGCGGCTCTGAGGGCCGGGGAGGGGGAGCAGATGGCGAAGACCCGCGTCCCTGCAGTCGAGGGCTGGTTCACGATGGGTGCCGAGCCCGCACTCGTGGGGAACCGCTGCGCCGCGTGCGGCACGGTGTTCTTCCCCCGTGCCGAGATGTTCTGCCGCAACCCGCGCTGTGACAGCGACTCCTTCGACGACGTCGAGCTGTCGCGGACCGGCACGGTCTGGTCGTACGCCACCAACCACTACGAGCCGCCGCAGCCGTACATGGCGCCCGACCCGTTCGAGCCGTACACGGTCGCGGCCGTCGAGCTCGAGGCGGAGCGCATGGTCGTGCTCGGCATGGTCGACGGGGATTCCACGTCGATGGCGGTGGGCCGGCGCGTCGAGCTCGTGCTCGCCACGCTCTTCGAGGACGACGAGCACGAGTACGTGGTCTGGAAGTGGAGGCCGGCCGAATGAGCTCCGACACCGACATCGCCGTCCTCGGCGTTGGGATGCACCCCTGGGGCAAGTGGGGCCGCAACTTCGTGGAGTACGGCATCGTCGCCGCCCGAGGCGCGATCGCCGACGCCGGGCTCTCGTGGGCCGACATCGACTTCTGCTCCGGTGCCGACACAATGCGCAACGGCTACCCGGGCTACGTGAGCGGTGCCACGTTCGCGCAGGCGCTCGGGTGGTCCGGCGCACGCGTGGCTTCGAGCTACGCCGCGTGCGCGTCGGGGGTCACGGCACTCGAGACGGCGAGGATGCGCATCCTCGCCGGCAAGTGCGATGTTGCTCTCGTCGTCGGTGCCGACACGACGCCGAAGGGATTCCTCGCGCCCAACGCAGGTGACCGTCCCGACGATCCTGACTGGCTCCGCTTCCGTCTCCTCGGGGCCACCAACCCCACGTACTTCGCCTTCTACGCACGGCGCCGCATGGACGTATGGGGCGCGACAGCCGAGGACTTCGCCCGCGTCAAGGTCAAGAACGCCCGCCACGGCCTCACGAACCCGTTCGCGCGGTACCGCAAGGAGGTGACCTTCGAGGACGTGATGGCGTCGCCGGTCGTGTCCGACCCGTTGCGGCTTCTCGACATCTGCGCCACCAGCGACGGTGCCGCTGCCGTGGTCATCTCGTCGATGGACTACGCCCGCCGCCACGGCCGGCCCGACGCCGTCCGCGTCGCCGGTGTGTCCACCGTGACGCCGTCGTTCCCGAACGCGATCATCGAGATGCCGGACTTCTCCACCGACTCGGCGGTCGCGGTTCCGGTGCCCGAGCTCGGTTTCAAGGACTCGATCGCCGCCGCTGCGTACGAGGAGGCGGGACTCGGTCCCGAGGACCTCGACCTCGCCGAGGTCTACGACCTCTCGACAGCCCTCGAGCTCGACTGGTACGAGCACCTCGGCCTGTGCAAGGCGGGCGAGGCCGAGAAGCTCCTCGCCGACGGCGCCACCACCCACGGGGGCTCGTGCGTGGTCAATCCCTCCGGCGGCCTGGCCTGCTTCGGCGAGGCCGTGCCCGCACAGGCGATCGCGCAGGTGTGCGAGGTCACGTGGCATCTGCGCGGACAGGCCGGTGACCGCCAGGTCGAGGGTGCCCGCGCCGGGATGACGATCAACCAGGGCCTTTTCGGCCACGGCTCGTCGGTCGTCCTGATCCGCTGACCCGATCCCGGCGTCCCCTGTCGCCAAACGCGGGCGGGGTGGCGTGTCAGCGGGTCGGATTGCCCGCGTTTGGGGTGGGCCTCTCGCCAAACGCGGGCGGGGTGGCGTGCCAGCGGGTCGGATTGCCCGCGTTTGGGAGGTGCCTAGTCGGCGTAGAGGGCGTCGTCCTGGGTGATCCGCTGCCCGCTCGGGTCCGTCGCCGTCCATCCGACGATCCGTTCGACGGGCTGGCTGGTGCGGCTGCCGGCAACCGGCGCGTCCTCGGTGTCGACGGGTGCGGCCAGCGGTGCGGCCCGCAACGTCCCGGCCACGGCGACGTCATCGATGGATTCGACGTCGACGACGACGATCTCGGCGAGGTCCCCCTCGGCGTCCGGTAGGCCGATCTCGGCCGCGAACGACCACGTGACGTCGCCGGTGTGCATGGTGACCAGCTCCCGGAACCGCGCGAGGGTGTACGCCGCTGCCGCCGCACGGCGTTCGAGCTCGCCGAAGGACACGTACAGGGGCACGCCCGCCCTGACAGCACCGGCATGGACGCGCAGAGCCGCGAACTCGGGTGCGCCGCTGCGACCGATTGCGGCGGCGACGAGCACCGCGGCGGGGCGCCTGTGCAGCTCGTCGCGCTCGGACAGGCGACCGTGGCCGCGGACGGCCATCTGGTCGAGGGCGTCCTGCCACGGCAACCACGCGAGGTCGAGGCCCGGGCCGAGCGCGAAGGGGGAGTAGGGCGCCGGCGTCCCCTGTTCGGCGAAGCGCATCGCAGTCGCCCACATCAGCATCTCGATCGCACTGGCGTCTGCGGCCGGCACGTCGAGGGCTTCGACCTCGAGCGTCCCGCAGCGGTGCAGCCCGTGGGTGTGGAGCCAGTGCATGCCCTTGCGATGTTCGAGGGACTGCACGGTGAACAACTCGGTGGCCGGGACTGCGACCGGCGCCCTGGCGGCAGTGAGCGCCCGCGTCGCAGGCCAGAGCCGCTGCGCGTCGAGGTCCAGGAACGCGAGCGCTTCGGGCGCGACAGCGGCGGCGATCGCGAGCTGGGTGTGCAACGCGGCCAGCGGCTCACAGTCACCGAAGCTCACCTCGACCGCCACGGACCACACGCTCATCCGCGTGCACGCGTAGCGCGTGGCCTCGTCGACCCCCGACGCGACCACCTCGTCACCGAGGTCGTCGAGGCTCGGACCGATGCCGAGGCGCGCGGCGATCGTGGCCCCGGGCCTGCCGGCAGGGACTGCGACCACGGCTTCGACGTCGAGTGGGTTCTCGGGGGACTTCTCCCGCGGGGTCGCCGACACGACATCGAGGTCCGAGATCGCGAGCGCGGCGCACATCGACTCGGCCGATGGCGGCAGGACATGGCTCGGCAGGATCGCGAGCATCAGCGACGGGTTCTGCGCCTGACCGGTCACGTACGCGGTGTAGACGGCTTCGAGGTCCACGGGCACAGATTGTCAGAAGCAGCGTGGCCGATCCCAGAAATACTTTGCCAAGCTAATTAGTTTGGCTATACGATTTCGATGTGAGCACACGACCGAACGAGATCGAGGCCGAGATCGCACCACGGCTGCGCACTGCCGTGCTGCGCCTCGCGCGGCGCCTGCGCCAGGAGGCCCCCGAGGGGATCACGCAGTCGCAGCTCTCGGTGATGGCCGTCCTGCACCGCGACGGGCCGATGGGCATCGGTGCCCTCGCAGCGACCGAGCGTGTCAAGCCGCCGACCGTCACCAGGATCGTGGACCAGCTCGAGACGCGCGGTCTCGTGTCGCGTGAGTCCGACCCCGACGACGGCCGCTGTGTCGTCGTGCGGCTCACCGCCGCGGGCGACGATCTCGTGGCCGGGACACGCCGGCGGCGTGATGCCTATCTGGTCCGCCGGCTCACCGAGCTCGACCCGGCCGACAGCGCTCGCGTGGCCGATGCCGTCGAGCTGCTCGAGCGCCTCTTCGAGGAGCGCCGATGAGGAGGCTGCAGCGCGGCTTCCCGGCCCTCTTCGTCCGCAACTACCGCCTGTTCTTCGTCGGCCAGTTCGTCTCGGTCACCGGTGTCTGGATGCAGCGCCTCGCCCAGGACTGGCTCGTGCTCCAGCTGACCGGCAGTGGCGTCGCCGTCGGCGCCACGACCGCCCTGCAGTTCACGCCGATCCTGCTCGCAGGCATCTGGGGTGGTCATGTCGCCGACAAGGTCGACCGCCGCAAGCTCCTCCTCGCCACCCAGACCTGTGCGATGCTGCTCGCCGTCGGTCTCGGCGTCATCACCCTGACCGGACACGTCACCGTCTGGTCCATCTACCTCTTCGCGCTCATGACCGGTGTGGTGACGGTCTTCGACAACCCTGCGCGCCAGGCGTTCATCCACGAGATGGTCGGCGCCGACTCGATCGCCAACGCAGTGAGCCTGACCAGTGCCGTGCAGACGGGTGGACGCATCGTCGGCCCGGCGGTCGCGGGAATCGCGATCGCCGCCGTGGGCAGCGGGTGGGCGTTCGTCCTCAACGGCCTCACCTACCTCGCGGTCCTGTTCGCCCTCTGGCGCATGGATGTCGACGAGCTGCACCCGGATCCCCACGCGGACGGCAGAGGCGGAGGCGCCCTCGCCGGGGTCAGGTACGCGTGGAGGACGCCGGTGCTGCGGACGACGCTCGTCCTCCTCGCGGTGGTGGCCAACTTCGCGATGAACTTCGGCGTCCTGATCCCGCTGCTCACCAAGCTCACGTTCGACGCGGACGCCGGCACCGCGGGAATGCTGCTGTCGGTGTTCGCGGTGGGCAGCGTGCTCGGCGCCCTCTCGAGCGCTGTTCGTGATAGCCCCACAGTGATGCGGTTCTTGGTGGCTACTGGGATGTTTGGCCTGTTCACGCTAGGTGTTTCCGTTATGCCGACGGTGCAATACACCGCGGTGGCACTTGTACCGACTGGAGTCGTCGCCCTCGTGTGCATGACGACCGCGCAGTCCACGCTGCAGTTGCACACGACGCCCGAGATGCGAGGTCGCGTGATGGCGCTCTTCTCGATCGTCTTCCTCGGCTCCAACCCCGTCGGTGCGATCCTCGCCGGCTGGCTCGCGCAGACCTTCGGGCCCCGCTGGGCGATGGGGATCGGCGGTGTCGTCAGCGTCGTGGCCGCGGCGCTGGTGGCCCTGTGGCACCGTCACTCGGTGAGGGCCGCCCCGGTCGAAGCCGGGACGGCGGCGGAGGTGACAGCCGCCGCGGCGTGAGGCAAGGCTCGCCGGCTCACCGCAACGGCGCGACGACCGCCTCGAGTCGGTCGAGATCGCGTCTGACGGCGCTGCTGCCACCTGCGGGGACGCGCAGCACGATCTCGGTGACGCCCAGGGACCGGTAGTGCTCGAGCTTGCCGGGGGAGTCGGGAACGACCCCGAAGAGGCACAAGCGCAGGTCCGAGAGGCGACGGCCGGCGGCCTCGCACGCGCGTGCGAGATCGGGGAGCGCTGCGCCGACGCCGCTGCCTCCGAAGGGCATCCAGCCGGCGCCGAACTCGGCGATCTGAGCGAACAGCGTCGGTCCCGCGGCGCCGCCGAGCAGGATCGGGACCCCGCCCTCCTGCACGGGCTTGGGCCAGGACCACGACGGCTCCAGGTCGACGTGGTCGCCGTGGAAGGATGCGAGATCGTCACGCCAGAGCGCCTGCATGGTGAGCGCGTGTTCACGGAGCACGGCGCGGCGCTCACTCATGGTGATTCCGTGGTCTGCGATCTCGTCGGCGTTCCAGCCGTAGCCGACGCCGAGGTCGAGACGGCCTCCGCTTGCGACGTCGAGCGTCGCAGCCGCCTTCGCGGTCACGATCGGCTCGCGTTGGGCGAGGACGCAGACCCCGGTGCCGACGCGGATCCGCTTGGTCACGGCGGCCATGACGGCGAGGGCGACAAAGGGGTCGAGCGTGCGCTTGTAGGCCTCGTCGAGCTCGTCCTCGCCCGTCGGGGGAGGGGTGAGCCGGCGCGCCGGTATGTGGGTGTGCTCGGGCACGTACACGGAGTCGAAACCGCGTTCCTCGACCGCAAGAGCGAACTCCGCAGGGCCGACTGTCTCGTCGGTCATGAACAGCGTCACCCCGAACTTCACGCCGCTCCCCTCGCCGCAGCTACGATCTGACGCCACGTCAGATTACGCGAGGAGCGTCCATGGGCGGGATCTGCGAGGGCCGCGTCGTCATCGTCACCGGGGCCGGCCGCGGCATCGGCCGCGGCCACGCCCTCGAGTTCGCACGACAGGGTGCCCGTGTCGTCGTCAACGACTTCGGCACGGCGCCGGACGGTTCGGCGAGCGGGGCGACGCCGGCCGAGGAAGTCGTCGCCGAGATCCGCGAGCTCGGCGGCGAGGCGGTCGCGAACGGTGCCGACGTCGCCGACTGGGACCAGGCCGCCGCGATGGTCGCGCAGGCCGTCGACGAGTTCGGCCGCCTCGACGCCCTCGTCAACAACGCCGGGTTCGTGCGGGACCGCATGACGTTCTCGATGACCGAGGACGAGTGGGACGCCGTCATCCGCGTGCACCTGAAGGGCCATTTCTGCCCGACCCGACACGCAGCCGCCTACTGGCGTGAGCGGTCCAAGGCAGGTGAGGACGTCGAGGCCCGCATCGTCAACACCTCCTCGGGTGCGGGGTTGTTGGGTTCGGTCGGTCAGTGCTCGTACTCGGCCGCCAAGGCCGGGATCGCCGCCTACACGCTGGTGCTGGCGGCGGAACTGGGCCGCTACGGAGTGACGGCGAACGCGATCGCGCCGGTCGCCCGGACCCGCATGACAGAGGACGTGTTCGCCGACTCGATGGCGCGCCCACCCGAGGGCTCTTTCGACCGTGTCGCCGCCGAGAACGTTGCGCCGCTCGTCGTCTGGCTCGCGAGCGCCGAGTCCGCAGGGGTCACAGGCCGTGTCTTCGAGGTCGAAGGCGGCAGAGTCTCGGTCGCCGACGGCTGGCGCCACGGCCCCGAGACCGACAAGGGCGCACGCTGGGACCCAGCCGAGCTGGGGCCGGTGGTGCGCGATCTCCTCGAATCGGCCACCGCGCCGGAACCGGTGTACGGCTCGGGTTGAACGCCGCGGGCGGCCCCGCGTCCTCCCGCGCGGACCCGCGCTGTCCCGTGGGGCCGCACGTGACCTGCTGATTTGTCCGAATTGCCCCAGGTCCTTGGAGGGCATACCGTGTGCCCGCTATGTTCCTGCGCTCATACACAGCACCAAGGAGGCGTGCGTGGCCCGATCCCCGGTAGGCATCCGGCGCCGCCTCGGCGTCAATGCCGTCCTCGGTGTCCTCGCAGTGGCTTCGGTCGTGATGCTGGGTGCGCAGGCACGCCCCGCAGGGGCGGCCGGTCTGGCGACATCTCCCGCCAAGACCCGTCTGGCGGTTCCCTACGTCCCTGAGGCCAAGCCGGCCATGGCTGTTGCCCAACCCGGACCCGGAGTCCTACCCCCGGCAACGGCAGGCTGGAGCGCGAGGCCGCTCGCAGAGTCGATCGAAGTCAAGGCGAATGCCGCTCCCGACGCAGCGGTCGTGGGCGTCTTCTCCAACATCAACACCTACGGTGATCCCCAGACCTTCGCTGTCCGTGCGGAGCTGTGGGGGATGGACGGACGGCCGTGGCTGCGCGTCCAGCTCCCCATCCGCCCCAACGGCGCCGAGGGGTTCGTGCCCGCCGACTCCGTGAGGGTCGAGGGCCACGACCAGAAGTTCGTCGTGATGCGCTCCACGGGGGTGCTCCAGCGATACCAGTTCGGCCAGCTCAACGGTGAGTGGCTCGTCACGGTCGGCACGTCGAGTCGCCCCACACCGCTCGGCACGTTCTACGTGTGGACGATCTGGCGCCACGAGACGGCGGCGTACGGCGCCGGGGTGCTCGCCCTCGACGGCCACAGCGAGGTGCTCGGCCCGCACAACTGGCCCGGGGAGGCCCGCCTCGCCATCCACGGCAACGCGCGTCCCGCGCAGCTCGGTGGCCCGGGCAGCTCCGGTTGCCCGCGCATGCTCGACCGCGACATAGCACCGCTGCTCGGCAGCGTCCCTCTAGGGACACCCGTCGAGATCGTCGCCTGACAGGCGTCCGGCCTGGCGTCTTCTCAGATGCGCTCGACGACCATCGCCATGCCCTGGCCGCCACCGACGCACATGGTCTCGAGCCCGATCGTGCCATCGCGGTCGGCGAGGGTGTGCAGGAGCGTCGTCATGATGCGGGCTCCGGTCATGCCGAAGGGGTGACCGAGCGCGATCGCGCCGCCGTTGACGTTGAGCCTGTCCCCCTCGAGGCCGAGGTGACGAGCGGATGGGACGACCTGGGCGGCGAACGCCTCGTTGATCTCGGCGTAGTCGACGTCGCCGATGGTGAGGCCGGCCCGCTTCAGGGCGCGATGGCTCGCCTCCACCGGCCCGAGGCCCATGATCTCGGGGTCGACTGCCGATACCGCCGTCGACACGATGCGGGCGAGCGGCGCTATCCCGAGCTCGTGCGCCCGGGTGTCGCTCATGACCACGACGGCGGCGGCGCCGTCGTTGAGCGGACATGCGTTTCCGGCCGTGACCGTGCCGTCGGGGCGGAACACCGCCTTGAGCTCCGCGAGCTTCTCCACCGTCGTCGCCGGCCGCGGGCCGTCGTCGCGGGACACGATCGAGCCGTCGGGGAGCTCCACCGGAGTCACCTCTTCGTCGAAGAAGCCGGACTCCTGCGCGGCCACGGCGCGTTGCTGGCTCAACGCCGCGAACTCGTCCTGCACCTCGCGTGAGACCGCCTCCACCTCGGCGACGTTCTCCGCGGTCTGACCCATGGCGATGTAGACGTCGGGAATACCCTGCTCGGCCCAGAGCCCGGCTCCTCCTTCCGCACGTGCCGCCGTGCGTGCCTCCGACTCGGCCATGAGCGGGTTGTGCGTGTCGGGCATCCCGTCGGACTTGCCCTTGTGGAAGCGGCTCACGCACTCCACGCCGGCAGCGACGAACGCGTCGCCCTCGCCCGCCTTGACGGCGTGCGCGGCCATGCGAATCGCCTGCAGCGACGACGCACAGTAGCGGTTCACGGTCGTGCCCGGGACGTCGGGAAGGCCGGCGAGCACGGACACGACGCGGCCGAGGTTGTAGCCCTGCTCACCGGCCGGCTGGGCGCAGCCGACCACGAGGTCCTCGACCTCGGCGGGGTCGAGCGCCGGCACCTTGGCGAGGACGTCCTTGACGATGAGTGCGCAGAGGTCGTCGGGGCGGACGTCCTTGAGCGATCCCTTGTTGGCCCGCCCGACCGGGGTGCGGGCGGTGGCAACGATCACGGCTTCAGTCATTCGGTCCTCTCCGGTCGCCTGTCAGGTCATCTCGGGTTCGTCGATCCTGCGCAGTTCGCTGCGGTAGCGCAGCGCGTTCGCCTTGTACGACGACACGTTGCGGGTGATCTCCTCGGCGGGCATCGAGTTGGGGCGCAGCTTGGCGGGCACACCCACGGCCATCTGGCCGGAAGGGACCTCCATGCGGTTCGGGACCAGGGCTGCGGCGGCCACCAGGGCTCCTGTGCGCACGAGCGCCTCGTGCAGCACCACGGACTGCGATCCGACGAGGACACGGTCCTCGATCGTGCAGCACTCGAGGTGAGCGAGATGGCCCACGACGCAGTCAGCGCCGACGAGCGTCGGGATCTCCGCGGTCGCGTGGATGACGGAACCGTCCTGGATGCTCGTCCCCGCGCCGATCGAGATGTGGCCGTAGTCGCCGCGCAGCACCGCGCCCGGCCACAGCGACGCCAGGGCTCCGACGACGACGTCGCCGATCACGACGGCGTCGGGATGGACGAAGGCGTCGGGATGGATGTCGGGTTCGATCGTCCCCAGCGCATAGATCGGCATCAAGTCCCTCCGTCCGGGCTCAAACCAGCACCGCGAGCTGGCGCGACTGGGCGAGCAGCAGGCCGTCGCGGGTCCAGATCTGGCCGTCCTCCTCCACGAAGCCTCCGGCGGCGGTCCGTGACGTGAAGCTCGCGAGGTAGAAGTCGTCGGGCGCGGCGGTGTCGGGCACATGGTTGCGGAAGTGAACGGTCAAGTCCACCGTCGGGACCGCGACCACTCCATCCGCAGGGCCGGCCACGGAGAAGATCGCCGGCGTCACGGCGTCGCTGAGCAGCGTGAGGAACGCGGCATCCGCACGCCGCGGCTCAGCAGCGCGGATCCAGGCCCCCGCATCGGCGGCGGCGGCACGGCTGCCTGCGAATGGTGGCGGCCCGAGCGCCCATCTCATGTCGAGACGCTCCATCATCGGTGGTGCCGCTCCCGGCGGGTGCTCGCGGACGGGGCAGTCCTCCGGTGCGGGGACGTCGGGCATGACCGCGTCCGCGAGCTCGTATCCGTGGCGGTCTGCGCTGAACGCGGCGACGGCCACGGCGACGGTGCGCTCTCCTTGGACGAGGCGGCCCGAGACGGTCGTCATCTTGCGCCCGGCCCGTTCGACGACGGCGTGCAACGTGACGCGTCCCTCGCTCGGCCTCTCGGTGAAGTGCACCGTCAGCGACCTCGGCGTCCGCGCCGGATCGCCGACCTCGAGGCCCAGCCCTCTCAGGATCATGGCCGCTACGTAGCCGCCGTTGGGACCGGCGAATATCCACCAGCGCCGTGACATCAGGCCCTGGTAGGTGCTCGCCGCGGCCGCTTCCATGGCGGTGTCGACGTCGAAGAGGTGCGCCATCGGCGGCGATGCAACCAGAATCAGCGGTGATGAGCGAAGACAACCCGATCCCGACACGTACCGACTTCGGCGCTGAGATCCTCGCCGGCCCTTTCGACGAGATGCTCGAGGCCAAGAGGCATCAGGAGGACAACGGCCACCACGGCATCTATTGGGAGGCAGGGAAGTGGTACACCCACGGCGCTGCTCCCGGCGGCGACGTCGACACCAAGCTGACGACCTACAACTGAGGCGCTGCGGTCGTGACGGCGAGCGAGACGACAGGTGGTGCGAGTGCGTGAGATAGCAGTTCATGCAGACGTGGTCTGTCCGTTCACCCACGTCGGCCTCCGCCGTGTGGTGGCCGAACGCCGTGCCCGCGGTCTCGACGGCCGCGTTGCGCTCGTGGTCCACGCGTGGCCGCTCGAGTGTGTGAACGGCGAGCCGCTCGACCCGGCCTTCGTGGCGCAGGAGGTCGAGGCGCTCCGCCGGGCCGTGGCCCCGGACCTGTTCACCGGCTTCGACCCCGCGACGTTCCCGACGACGTCGATCCCGGCGCTGGCGCTCACGGCGACGGCCTACGAGCGATCGACCGAGGTGGGCGAGGCGGCGGCTCTCGCCCTGCGCGACGCGTTGTTCGAGCACGGCCGTGACATCGGCGACCCCGACGTCGTCGCCGAGGTGGCCGCCGGCCTGGGGCTTCCGGCGGCAGGGGACGAGGCGCTCGTGTGGGCGGACTACGAGGCCGGCAAACGTCTCGGGGTCACCGGCTCGCCCTATTTCCGCGCCGGCGGGTCAACCTTCTTCTGCCCGGCGCTGGACGTGTCTCACGACGAGAGCGGGTTCCGCGTCGGGTTCGTGCCCGAGCGCTTCGCCGGCTTCTGCGACACCATCTTCGACGGCTGCTGATCCCGCGTCCGTGCCGCTCTCCGGCGCGGCAGGAGACGCGGCTTCGGTCGCGGTCTTCTTGGCGGCGAGGCGCGCCATGATCCTGCGGTTGCGTGCCATGTGGTCGCGCAGCCACGCCTGGAACGACGGGTCGCGCCGCTTCTGCTCGATCCGTTCAGCGATGGCGATGCGGACCTCCTCGGCGAGGGAGGCGCCGTCGCTCGCCGCGATAGCTTCGAGCTCCTCGGCTTGATCCTCGGGGATCCGCACCGTGAAGGCGCGCTGGTCTGTCATGGTCAACTCCGTGTCCGCCCAGGTCAGCTTAGCGAACGCGTGGTGTGACGCACCACGGTGCCCGAGTCAGGCGAGGAAGGCGGAAGCGCGGCGCCAGGCGTCGTCCGCGTCATCGGGGCGGTAGGCGGGCCGTGACGGGTCATGGACGAAGCCGTGCTCGGCGTCGCGGTAGCGGACCACCTCGGCTCCCCAGGCCTCGAGGTCGTCGACGTCGCGCTCCGGTGTGTAGGGGTCGGCGCCGCCGATGATCGCGAGCACCCGCGCCGGCGACTCGGCCTGTCGCAGCAGCTCGATCGCGTCCTGCTGCCGAGGGCCGTGCCACGTCTCTGGCACGCGGATCATCCCGTAGAAGCTGACCGCAGCGTCGAACCTGCCCGTCGAGGCAGCCTTGAGCGCGTACATCCCACCCATGCAGAAGCCGATCACCGCGACTCGCTCGCATCCGGTGGCGTCGGCGGCCTCCGCGATCAGGGCGAGCATCTCGGAGTCGTCGAGCTCTGCCATCGCGGCGAATCGCTGTTCGAGGGTCATGGACTCACGGCCCGGGAACGGCTCGACGGCGCAGACCGTCCACCCGAAGTCGGCGCTCATGCGGGCGCAGAGGTCGTCGAAGAGCGGTCGCAGGCCGCCGATGTCGGGCCACAGGGCGACGCCGCGGTCCGATCCCCCCCGCACGAGCTCGGCGGGGGAGCCCGATGCGAGCTCGGTGCGCATCAGTGGGTGAGGACGACAGCGGACTCGGGCGTGAGCACGCGAAAGGTCAGCGACTCCTCGAGGAAGAGATGGACCGCTTCGGCGTCGCTGGCGCTCCAGCCGATGCTCCAGTCCTCGCCGATGTGGAGGCAGTGGTCACCGCCGCGTGCGGAGAGCACGACCGACCCGGTCAGTGCAGGCGCCCACACCACGCCGCCCTCTGCGAGGCGCTTGACGTCCTCGAGCACCGGCCGGCCGTGCTCGTCGGTCGTCTCGAGCAGCCCGGCGTAGCAGTCGCTGCCGAGGGCCGCCGCGTACGGCCCCCCGATCCCGGCCTGCAGCAGCACGCTGATGGCCTTTGCGACCTGTTCGGGGAAGGAGCGGTGGTCTTCGGGCAGGGTGAGCCTCGGATGCGGCGACGCGTCGACGATCCCGGTGATGCCGGCTTCGCTCCAGCCCGCGAAGCATGCCTTGTCCTCGGTCTCAGCCGCGATGCGTGCGGCGGCGATCACGGCGTCGAGGTCGGCGTCCGCGGCGCCGCGGTCGATCGCAGCGAGCTCGGCGCGGGACATCGCGAACGGCACGCGCACCTCGACCAGGGGCTTCGCCTCACGCAGGCCGGCTTCTGCGGTGGCGCCGGCGGCGATCGTCCGTGCCCGGCCCGTGTTGACCGCGGCAGCGTCCCAGCCGTGGGGGCCGTCGAAGTCGACGAGCTTGCGTGCGGCGAGGAAGTGGGACAGCGAACGCGTTGCCTCGTCCTCGATCGCTGACCAGCCGGCTTCGCTGACGGGGGCGAGCTCGCGGAGCAGGTGGTTCACAGGGTCCCCCTCAGGCTCCCGAGACCGAGGCTGGTGGCGCTGGGGCCGGCACCGGTGCCGGCCTCGCCCTCGGACTCGATGTGGGTGATGGAACCGTCCGTGAAGAGGTACTCGCGCAGCATGGCGTCGAGGGAGGGATCGCGACGCCGCACCCACTCGAGGGTCATCGCGGCGTGCTCCTTCTCCTCGTCGCGGTTGTGCGCCAGGATCGCGGCGAGGTCGGAGTCCGACGTTGCCACGACCCGCTGGTGGTACCAGTCGACTGCTTCGAGCTCCTCGATGATCGACGCAAGCGCCCGGTGCATGTCGAGGGTGGCGTCGTCCAGCAGGTCCAGCGGCTCGTGGTAGCCCTCGCTTGCCAAGGTGGCCTCCATTCGATGTGAGCTCCCGAGCGAAGGTACTGCAAGACTGGCCGTCATGGACCCCGCCATCGCGGCGCTGCCCGTGACGCCGCCGATATCGCCGATGCTCGCAAAGCCGGGCCCGCTCCCACGCGGGCCGGACACCCAGTACGACCCGAAGTGGGACGGGTTCCGCTGCATCGTGTACCGCTCGGGCGACGCAGTCGAACTGGGCAGCCGCAACGAGCGCTCGTTGCTGCGCTACTTCCCCGAGATCGTCGGACCGCTGCGCGAGGCCCTGCCCGAGCGCTGCGTCCTCGACGGCGAGCTCGTCGTCGCCGGCGGCTCCGGCCTCGACTTCGACGCGCTCCAGAACCGCATCCACCCGGCGGCGTCGCGGGTCGAGATGCTCGCGGCCGCGAATCCGGCCGCTTACGTGGCGTTCGACCTGCTCGCCCTCGGCGACGCCGACCTGCGCGGTGAACGCCTCGAGCGAAGGCGTGAGCTG
>JAIBAC010000303.1 GCA_019695375.1 Acidimicrobiia bacterium | reverse complement strand
TCGCCGTTCGCGATGGCGGGGCACCTCGACGACGGCGCCACGGCCGCACGCGTCACGGCCGACGGGTATCTGCGCACCGGCGACCTCGCCGAGATCGACGCCGACGGGTTCGTGTGGATCGTGGGTCGACGCAGCGACGTCGTGAACCGCTCCGGCCTGAAGGTCCACCCCGACGAGGTCGAGGCGGTCCTGCTCGACCATCCGGGCGTTCGTGACGCCGGGGTCCGTGGCGTGCCCGATGCGCGAGTGGGCGAGGTGCCGTGGGCGTTCGTGGTCGCGGTCGACCCCGGGTCCGCTCCTGATCCCGCAGACCTCGAGGCGCACTGCCGCGAGCGTCTCGCCGCGTACAAGGTCCCGGCGAGGTTCGTGCTCGTCGACACGCTGCCGCGCAACGACGCAGGAAAGCTCCTGCGTCGTGAGCTCGGGGACGGTTCGAGTTGAGCGGCGCAACCCCCGCGGCTGTGGCGGCCCTCGGGTTCGACCTCGTCCCGATCGACGCCGGGACGAGCGTCGACGAGGCGAGGACGGTCGTGCGCGAGTGGCTCGACGCCAACATCCCGGCCACCTGGCACGACGCGGTGCGCTCGGGTGGAGGCGTCGAGGCGCTGCGGCGCGTGCGCTCGCGCGGGGACTACGAGATGTGGTACCCGACGCTGGCGCGGGCAGGGCTCGTGGCCGCTCCGTGGCCGCGCGAGTACGGCGGGCTCGGGATCCCACCGCGGCTTGCACGTGAGGTCGAGGACGTCATGGCGCCCTACAACCTCGGGCGCCTCAACATCCTCGGCCTCAACCTCGCGGGCCCGCCGCTGCTCGAGTTCGGCACCGACGCGCAGAAGGCGGAGCTGCTGCCCGCCTCGGTCCTCAACGAGTACCGCTGGTGCCAGCTCTTCAGCGAGCCGGGTGCCGGAAGCGACCTCGCCTCGCTCTCGACCGTCGCCGTCGCCGACGCGGACGGTGGATCGTGGCGTGTCGACGGCCAGAAGGTGTGGACGACGTGGGCGGCCGACGCCACCCATGGTCTCCTGCTCGCACGCACCGACACGTCGGTGCCGAAGCGGCGCGGGATCACGTACTTCGTGGTCGAGATGAACCAGCCGGGTGTGACCGTGCGGCCCCTCGTGCAGATCTCGGGCGAGGCGGACTTCTTCGAGACGTTCCTCGACTCGGCGCGCGTGTGGGACCGGCACCGGATCGGTGACGCCGGCGACGGCTGGCGCGTCGCACAGGCGACGCTGGCCGGTGAGCGTCAGATGATCAGCGGTCCGGGCAGCGGCGGCGTCGACCGCATGTTCGGCCGGTCGGTGGGGCGCCTCGTGGAGTGGGTGGCTGCCGACGCCGCCCGGAGGGGGGCAGCGGTGCCGCCGGCCCTGCGTCAGCGCGTCGCGGCGCTCTACTCACATGACCGCTGCCTCGAGTGGACCAACAAGCGCGCTCGTGACAACAGGCGCGCGTCGAGACCGGGCCCCGAGGCGTCGATCGGCAAGCTCCTACAGGCCGAGCACAACATGGCCGTCCAGGAGACGTGGGCCGATGCCGTCGGCGCTCGTGTGTTCGCGCACTCCCCCGACGACGAGGAGGCACGGCGGGTCGCGTACGGGTTCCTCCGCAGCCGTGCCAACACGATCGAGGGCGGCACGTCGGAGGTCCACCGCAACGTCCTCGGCGAGCGGATCCTCGGCCTCCCCCGCGAGCCCGACCCCTGGGCGGACGTCGCGTGGCGAGACGTCCCCCGAACGTGACGTGGGGACGCGAAACGGCGTCACAGCGCGATTCACGTCCCCACGTAGCGGGCACCCACTGACGTGGGGACGCGAAACGGCGTCACAGCGCGGTTCACGTCCCCACGTCAGTTGTCCGGGCTAGGTCCAAGCGACGACGCGGCCTGCGATGTCGACGAGGTCGTCGGTGTGGGTGCGGTCGACGCCGACGCGGAGGACCGCCGGGCGGCGTTCGGCGAGGGCGCGGCCGATGCGGGCGTCGTGCTCTTCGGGTGAGGTCGGTGCGGCGTCGCGGTCCCACACCACGACCACGAGCGGGAGTCCGCGCCGGCGCGCCAGGTCGACGATGCCCGCGGTCAGGGGATCGAGGTGATCGACGACGGCGAGCGTGCGCCGCGACGGGTCGCGCAGCATCGCCACGAACGTGCATGCTGCCGCCCAGCCTTCGGTACCGCCGCGCGCGGGGACGGCGACCGAGCCGAGGCGGGTCGTGGCGTAGCTGCGTGCGACCCAGAGGCCGGCATCGCCGGGATCGGCGGCGACGAGCCCGCGCGGGCCGAGCGCGGCGGCCATGCCCGCCACGGCGCGCGCCGGTGCCACCGGCGAGGACTGCGACTCCCACCAACCCGCGACGGCGTCGCCGAGCACGGTCCGCAACGCGACCGCCTCGATCGGCAGCGCCGGACGCGACCACCGCTCCGACAGATCGGCGAGTGCCGCCGACTGACGCAGAGCCTCAGTGTCGTCGCCGTTCCGTTCCGCTCGCCGGCGGTAATAGGCAAGCAGGACATCGGAATTGCTGTCGGGTGAGACCACAGATTCCAGGAGAACTCCGGCCGCAAACCTCCTCTGAACATCCCTGCGTGAATCTGCCTGGATGTGCTCCAGCTCCGGAATCGGCGGCATCTGCCCGGATTTCAGACGCAATCGGGCAGACTGCAGACGAAACTCGGCGACCGCATCCGAATTCAGGTCGTTCTGTGCCCGCAGAACCGCAGTCTCAAGAAAAACGGCACCATCCTCGAACCGCCCGGCATCCTCCAGGAGCCCTGTCAGCTCTCGGATGATTTCCCTGTCCGCCGGAAACCTGTCGTGCGCATACCTCCAGACGGCGAGTTCATCCTCGGATTGTCCCGCATCTCTGCAGAGAGACGCAAGCAGGCCGGAACACAGAATCAGACTCGTTCGATCCGCGGCAAGGTCACGTGCCTGAATGAGAATCGGAATCGCATCCGCAGGACGGTCAGCAAGGATCAGAGCCCGCGCATAATGCAGAAGAGTCGTCGACGAGTCGGAATCCGCACGAGCGCATTCCTCAAGATACTGCACTGCCTGCACAGCGTCACCCGATCGAACGGCGATCAGTCCCGCGAGCATCCGTCGCCGGACTGAATCCGAAG
>JAIBAC010000302.1 GCA_019695375.1 Acidimicrobiia bacterium | reverse complement strand
CAGTGATCGCGCCCAGCACCACGCACCAGGCGAACTTGATCGTGTTCCAGGCGCACAGGAGTGCGAGCGGGTTGAGCCAGCCGGGACCGCCGGAGTCGATGATCGAGGTCAGCCAGGCCCCGAGGAGGCCGTAAGACACCGCCAGGCCCGCTGAGACCGGGAAGGCGAGCCGTTGACGACCGGGATCGCGCAGCGTCCGCATGAGGATGTTTGTCGGCGCGTAGGCATCGAGGTAGGTGTGGGCTGCCGCGGCCAGGCGGACCGAGAGCATCAGAATCATGGCGTTGTTCCCTTCAGGCGAACTGATGTCGTCTCTCCGGGGTAAGGCAGGAGCCGCGTGCCGTGAGCAACATTCTCGCGCCTCTGTGGACAACTACGGATGGCAAGCACCTGTGGAAACTCGTCAGCGAGCGATCGCTGTCGGTCGGATCCCCGTGACACTGCGATCGACGGAGTCGCTGACCAACTCCTGTGCCCGCCGTAGAGCGGCCGCAGCGCGTTCTCTGTCGGCGCGCTGGGTGATGCTGTCCGGCGCCGGCCCGAGCGGGTGGGCTCCGGTGATGTCGTAGCGGTCGCGGTAGGCGGCGACGATGCGGAGTTGGTCGCGCCAGGCGTGCGGGGCAAATGCGGCCTCACCCGGACTGACGGTCATAATCCACGGCTCGCGGTCCTTGATTGCGCGCTCGGCCAGTGCGGTTGCGCGGGCTTCCATCAGCTCGCGGCGCTCATCGAGGGCTTGGCGGTGCTCGGCGGTCATCGGTCCGAAAGCGGCCGGCATCAAGCCGACAATCGGCTCCGGTTCGGTGCGGCGACGGCCGGTTCGTCTGGGTCGTGCTGTGGCGTGGCGGAGGCGGCTGATCAGCACTGCGCCGATGTCGTGCGCGTCGGCGAGTCCCCGGCTCGCAACGACCCGAGGGAGGACGGTGTGGAGGTTGTAGCCGTTCGCTTCGGCGCGGCGGAACTCTGCGGTCAGTGGCGCGAAGGAGTCCGAGCCCCGGAGGCGTTCGACGTCGGTCGCGTCCAGCCCGATCTGGCGGACCAGTTTGGTCCAGCGGTGGCGTTGGGCGTCGGCTGCGATCGTCTCGTACTCGGCGGCCAACTGAGCGATCGACGACCAGTGCTCATGCTCGGCCTTGATCATCTGGTGCGCCGACAGTTCGACACCGGAGCGCTTGAGGATGCCGTAGAGCACGGTCCGTGCGGTGACCTCCCCATCCTGCGGCGGGGTGTGGGTGTCGTCTGGGTCGTCGAGTGCGACGTAGACGGTGTTCGACCGCCGGCCGCGGGTCATCGAGACGTACAGGTTCTCCCTGTTCGTCCGCCCGGAGGCGACCACATGCGCGGTGTCGACGGTCATGCCCTGGGCCCGGTGGGCGGTGGTCGCGTAGCCGAGGTCGACACTGTCGCGGACGTACGCCGCCGGTAGTATCGCTGCTCCGGCTGTTCTCTGGTTGAGGCGGGTGGCCAGGACGGCCCCGTCGGGCAGGACGTCGGTGATGCGCCAGCGATCTCCGTTGCGGACCCAGCCACCTCGAAGGGAACGAAGGTGGCGCTGGTTGCGGCGGGTGATGATCAGGTCGCCGACCGAGGCGCGGTTCCCGTCAGCAAGCTCGACCCCGCGGCTAGCTTCGGTCTCACCGGTGAGAATCCGCTCCGCTCGGGCCCGTTGGTTAAGTCGGGTGACGGTGGCGGTGGCTTCGGTAACCAGCACGCTCGACAGCCCGGCCTGGATATCGGTGCGCCAGGCGTCGTACGCGGCATCGGTCATCTGGTCGGTGCCGCCGCTGTGGACGCGGTCGTGGTGGAGGTAGGTGTCGATCACGTCGCTGTCCCCCACCCGCAACGCCGCGGTGGCGGTGGCTTCCCAGTCGTGGTCGAAGCGGAGGATCTCCACCAACTCCGGTGTGTCGTCGCGGGCGGCGGCGAGCATGGAGAACGCACCACCTGCGTCGACGGACTGCAGTTGGGCCCAGTCCCCCACCAGCAGCACCTTCGCTCCCGCCGCGGCGGCCAGGCCGGTGATCTGGTCCAGGGTGTGCGTGCCGGCGAGGGTGGCTTCGTCGATGATCACCAGCTGCCCCGAGGCGAACTGGGCGCGGCCGTGGTCGTGCTCGTGGAGCCACTTGGCGGTGTTGTCACACGCGATTCCCAAGTCGTCGGCCAGCACCTGCGCTGCGGCAGCTGACGGAGCCAGACCGACCACCGAACCAGCGCCGTGGGTGGTCGTCCACGCAACATGCAGGGCGCGCATCGCGGTCGTCTTTCCTGCCCCGGCCGGGCCGACCAAGAGGTCAACTTGGCGACCGGAGGTAGCGATCTGGACCAGCGCGGTCGCTTGACCCTCGGACAGGTGGTGGTCGAGGACGTCACGGCTGGTGGCGCCCTCGACCGTGGCCAGGTCGACTGCGGGTGCGGTCGCAATGTTGGCGCGGACTAGGAGCCGGTCCTCGGCCGCAAGCAGATCGGCTGAGCTGAACACCGCCGACTGGCGGGGCCGGAATCGACTCGAACCGTCCGACCAACGGAACGCCTCGGGACTGGCCGCGAGTTCGGGTGGGGTGAGGCGGATGGAAGCCCCAGTGGCGGCGTCGACGATCAGAGCTACGACTGCCTCCCGATAGCGGGGTGTGGCGAAGCGCCACTCCATCGTCTGCCGCGATGCCTCGGCCCACAGGTTCCAGTGCCGCCAGGTCGACCGCTTCTCCCCCACAACTGCCACCACCTGACGACCGACCTCCTTGATCATGTCGAGCGGCACGTCTTCGGCGCGCAGCCTGACGCTGCCCGTCTGGGCGAGCACCGAGTGCGCCCAGCCGGTCGGATCCGTGGCGAGCAGGTCTTCGGCGCGGTCGCGCCATCCCGTGGTCAACTCAGCCAGTGAATGCAGTTCTTTCTCCGGGCGGGTCGAGATTGTCGCCGTCGCCCGCAGTTCGATGATCGTCTTTGCCGACGGTCGTCGACCATGCTCAGCGACGTACTCCTCGATCAGCCGGTCGGTTTCGATGTCGACGTCGCGGGAGCGGTTCGAGAACTCCGCGATGAGTTCTTCGGTGACGCCGGTGATCTCCAGGGCCTGGTTGCGGTCGGCGCCGCGGTCGCGGCGATCCCACGTAACGCCGAGGCGTC
>JAIBAC010000053.1 GCA_019695375.1 Acidimicrobiia bacterium | reverse complement strand
GGCGGCGGGTCAGGGGTTCGTGGTCACCGAGAAGCCGAGGGTGCCCGATTTGAAGGGGCCTGACGTCGAGAACCACGGGAACCCACCGGCTTGCACCCCGTCGACTCCGGTGCGACTGAGCCGGGCTGTGAACACGGACGCGCGGACGTCGATGCCGGCGCCGGGGTCGCTGACCGAGACGCTGCCCACGTAGAAGAGTCCGAGCACACGCGAGATCGCGATCGTGATCGTGGCGTCGCCACCGTTGGTGCCCGGCATCGTGGCGGTGCCGTTGACCTGGCGGGCAGGTTCGGTACCCGGCGTCCCGACGGTGATCGTCCACGGGGCCACGTCAGCGCTGTTGGAATAGGACAGGTGCCCGCCCGAGAGGCCCACACCGACCTTCTGGGTGTGCGCGCTCCAGAGACCGGACTCGATCGCCTCGGACGTGCAGCCAGGTGGCGCGACGAGGGGGTTGCACCGCTCCGGCGTGCCGCCCGGGATCGTGAAGGCGTACGAACCCCTGTCGGCGTGGCCGGGGGAGGGGAAGTCGGTCGAGACGATCTGGGCACCCGAGTCGAGCGCCGCCTGCGCCTCGACGGGGTCGATCGTGCCGTCGGCGTCGGCACGGGTCCGCACGATGTAGCCGGCCGCTACCAGGGACTGGATGCGGTCGAACCCGGCGACGGGGTCGTTCTCGACGAACACAGCCGCCCAGCTCGCGCCGTCCTGCCCCGCGGGGAAGGCCGCGCGGCCCTCGAGCTCGGGATGTCCGTCGAGGTAGCGGTCGGTTCGGGGCCCGGGGCCGACGTCGAGGTAGAAGAGGAAGCGCCCGCGCACGTCGTCGACAGCAGGCCATCCGTCGGTTGCGAGCGCGTCTGCGACCGTCGCGTGCGAGCCACGGACGTCGTCGGGTGTGATCAGGTCGCCGGGGCCCATCACGGAGCGGATCGCGGCGTCGAGGTCGTCGTAACGGGTCGAGACCTTCACGGGCGAGAGGTCGTCCTTGGGCTCGATGTGCACGAAGATCGGTGCGTGTGCGGGGTGCGCGTCGGACCACGACTTCATGAGCGACAGGCACGCGGTCAGCTCGGCGCAGGACGAGTGCTGGTCGATGCCGGGGATGTGCTTCACGCTGAACGGTCCCGAGGCGTGGTCGGAGTAGACGTCGATCTCGACCTTGCGCGCCCCCTCGAAGTCGAACTGGAGGTCGAGGGGAGCGTGGGAGTAGTTCAGCGGCGGGATCAGCGAGATCGGCCAGGGCGACTCGAAGCGGTAGCTGTTGTGGGTCCCCATCGCCTGGACCTGGTTCAGCCGGACCGGCTCGTCGGCGTGGCCGGCCGGTGCAGGGACCACCAGGAGCATCGCCCACGCCGCGACGCACGCCGCCGTTGCCCTCACCACCCGCTTCATCCTGCCTCCGCAGACCTCTGAGAACACGTGCTTCCCCGGCGGTGCGCCGGATACCTGCCGGATCCGGACGAACGACCTAACGTGTCCGCAGTCGAGGGGGGAAACGTGGACCTGATCCAACATCCGCTGCGTCCCTACATCAAGGTGCTGTTCACCTTCGCCCTCGTCCTCTTCGTGTTCACCGTCGTGGTGGGCATCCTCAACGGGGCCGATCTCGTGAGCTTCGACCAGAAGACGCTCCTGACCCATGTGCACGTCGGCACGCTCGGGTGGATCACGATGTCGGTGTTCGCCTCGTCGCTGTGGCTGTTCGGCCGCAACGGGGTGACCGGGCTGCGCAAGGGCCTCGTCCCGGTCCTCTCCTTCGTTGGCGCCATCGCGATCGCGGGCTACTCGATCGCGTTCCTGCTCACGACTGGGATCGCCCGCCCGATCCTCGGGACGATCACGGTCCTCGCGATCCTCGGGTTCTTCGTGTGGACCTGCATCCAGGTCCCGACGGTCCGCCCACTCGCCGTGCCCCACGTGGGCTACCTCGCGGCCCTCGCGACGTCGGTGACCGGGGGCGTGCTCGGCGTGCTGCTCGCGGTCATGATCGCGACCGGTAGGCACGTCCTGCCGGAGGGTGGTCAGGGCGCCCACCCCGGCACCATGGTGATCGGCTTCCTGGTGCCCGTCGGGATGGCGACGATCGAGTGGTGGCTCGCACCCGACCGCGCGACCGCCCCCGCCACCAGGGGCGGCTGGTGGCAGATCGGCCTGCCCTTCGCCGGCGGCGTCGCGATCATGCTCGGACTGCTCCTGGCCTTCCCGCCGCTGATCTTCCTGAGCCTGCCCTTCGAGGTGGCAGGGATCGTGATCCTCGCCAAGCGGATGTGGCCGCACCTGCGTGCACTGAACTGGACCGAACCCACACCCGGCCGCTTCGCGGCAGCGGGAGTGATCTTCTTGGCGCTCGACATCGCCTACATCGTCGGCCTCGTGATCGCGTACGAGGGGAACTTCGACGACACCCCACCACGGCTGCTCCTCGCGCTCGACCACCTCATGTTCGTCGGGGTCCTGACCAACGCGCTCTTCGGGCTGCTCTGCGGGGCGACCGCATCCCGCAGGGGCGCTCAGTGGGCCGACGAGGTCGTGTTCTGGGCGCTGCAGGTGGGACTGGTGCTCTTCGTCGCCGGTCTGCTCGCCGACTCCGCGATGCCCAAGCGGATGGGCACCCCGATCTTGGGCCTCGGAATCATCTTCGGGATCGGCACGTACCTCTATCGCCTCCTCGCACCCGGGGAGCGTTCCGTCACTGCCTGAGAGGTCTCGGCGCGCAGGTGGACCGAAGCGACGGTCTCGGCGCGCCTAGCGCAATATCGTGCTGTGGGCGCGCCGAGACGCCGGGTGGCGTCCGTATCCGCGCCGAGAACTCGACGCGCGGCGACGCGCGGCGACGCCATGCGACGCTCGCGACGCACGGGTGCCGGGCCGGCGGGCACTGCCGCCTTGACGGCGGAAATAGAACCTGTTTCAATTCTGGCGCCGCAGCAAGCACAGGGGGACGCCGAACCGTGGCCCATGCCGCCGCAGAGACGCAGGAGACGATCGCCGCCGGTACGTACCGTCTCCTGATAGGGGGGGAGTGGGTCGCCGGCGAGGGTGGCGAGTACCCGATCGTCAACCCTGCGACCGAGACCGTCGTCGGGTACGCCCCGGAGGCGAGCGTCGGCCAGGCACGCGCCGCCGCCGCTGCCGCCAAGGAGGCCGCCCCCGGCTGGGCCGCGACCTCCGTCGGCGAACGTGCCGCGCTGCTTGACGCCGCCGCCGCCCGCATCCTCGAACGCAGGCGCGACCTCGTCCCGATCGTGCAGGCCGAGACGGGCGCCACCCTCACGCTCACGAAGGCGATGCAGGTGCCCTTCTGCGCCCACCGCCTGACCCGCAACGCCGACCTCGCCCGCTCGATGGCGGACACGCCGCTGCCGCCGCAGGCGACCCGCGACGGGATCTCGGGCGCACTCGCCCACCGCCAGCCGGTCGGCGCCGTGGCGTGCGTGACCTCGTACAACTTCCCGATGACGAACATGGCGGGCAAGATCGGGCCCGCCCTCGCGACCGGCAACACGGTGCTGATCAAGCCCGCCCCCCAGGACCCGCTCGGCGTCATCGAGATCGCCCGCATCCTCGACGAGGTCGGCTTCCCTCCCGGGGTCGTCAACGTCGTGACGGCGTCGGGGCCCGAGCCCGCCGCGGCGGCGTGTGCCGCCGACGACATCGACATGGTGAGCTTCACCGGCTCGACGGCGGTTGGCCAGTCGATCTACTCAGCCGCAGCACCCACCATGAAGCGGCTCCTGCTCGAGCTCGGCGGCAAGTCGGCGAACATCGTCTTCGACGACGCCGACCTCGCCCGTGCGGTCCGTGGATCCGCCAGCGTGTGGACGTTCCACTCGGGCCAGATCTGCATCGCGCCGACCCGCCTCTACGTGCAGGAGGGCGTCTACGACACCGTCGTCGAGCAGATGACCGTCTTCGCCAAGGCCCTCACCGTCGGCGACCCGCTCGACCCCAAGACCGTGGTCGGCCCCGTCATCACGTCCCTGCACCGCGACCGCGTCGAGAACCACATCGCGAACGCCGAGGCGGACGGTGCCGACCTCGTCGCCGGTGGCGGCCGTCCCGCGGATCTCGAGCGCGGCTTCTACGTCGAGCCGACCCTGTTCGCGAACGGGGCCAACTCGATGCGCATCGCCCGCGACGAGGTCTTCGGCCCGGTGATCGTGGCGATCCCCTTCGAGGACGAGGACGAGGCCGTCGCGCTCGCCAACGACAACGACTTCGGCCTGCACGGCTACGTGTGGACCCGCGACGGCGAACGCGCGATGCGCGTCGCCAAGTCGCTGCGCACGGGCTCGGTCGCGATCAACGGCGGCACCCAGCAGAACCCCGATGCACCCTTCGGCGGCTTCAAGATGAGCGGTGTCGGCCGCGATGGCGGCAGGTACGGCCTCGAGGCGTACACGGAACTGCAAGCGATCACGTGGCTGTGACCCCCCAGGAGAAGCTCACGCGGAAGGAGCCCACATGAGCTACGACCTCGTCATCAAGAACGGGATCCTCGTCGACGGTTCGGGGACGCCGCGCCGGCGCGCGGACCTCGCCGTCAAGGACGGGCGCGTCGCACGCGTCGGCTACGTCGACGAGGCCGAGTGCGGCGGCGCCGAGGTCATCGACGCCGAGGGCATGATCGTCGCCCCCGGAATCGTCGACGTCCACACCCACTACGACCCTCAGCTCACCTTCGACCCGTACGCGACGTCGTCGTGCTACCACGGGGTCACGACGGTGCTCGCGGGCAACTGTGGCTTCTCGATGGCGCCCGTGAAGGCCGCCGACCGCGACTACACGACGCGGATGTTCGCGAAGGTCGAGGGCATGGACCCCCAGGCGCTCGGCGGTGTGCGCTGGGAGCACGAGTCGTTCCCCGAGTGGCTCGCGACCTTCGACGGCAAGCTCGGCGTCAACATGGCCACCTACCTCGGTCACTGCGCCCTGCGCCGCTGGGTCATGGGCCCCGACGCGTCGGAGCGTGCCGCGACCGACGAGGAGGTCGCGCAGATGCGGGCGGTGCTCGCCGAGGCCATGCAGGCGGGCGCGGCGGGCTTCTCGTCGACGGCGAGCTCGACGCAGGTCGACGGCGACGGGCGTCCGGTCGCGTCGAGCCTGTCCGACCGCGCCGAGCTGCTCGCTCTGTGCGAGGAGACGGGCCGCAACGCCCCCGGTGGCGCCTCGATCGCGTTCTTGCCGCGCTCGGCCGTCGGCGGCCTCAATGATGACGACGAGCAGCTCCTCATCGACATGGGCGTCGCGTCGCGGCTGCCAGTCGTGATCCAGGGCCTCGGCGGGAGGTCCAAGGTCGACGCCCCCGTCGACTGGGAGACGACCGAGGCGTTCCTCGACCGCACCTCCGCCGCCGGTGCCGCCGTCTACAACATGCTGCGCGCACAGCCGTTCGACCGCCCGTTCAGCTTCGCCAAGGGCACCGCCCTCTACGGCGGCGTGTTCCCGTGGCAGGAGTGGCTGGACCTGCCCCTCGACGAGCGGCGTGCCGCGCTCGCCGACACGGGGCGCCGTGACGTCATGCGCGACGCCGTCGAGCACCCCAACACCGACCCCGACGCCGGCTCGACGATGCCGCCGCCGAAGTGGGACGCGGTCTTCGTCGGTCAGGTGAGGAAATCCGAGAACGAGAAGTGGCTGCACCGCTCGATCGCCGACATCGCGGCCGAGCAGGGCAAGGCCCCCGCCGACGCGATGCTCGACCTCGCCGCCGACGAGGACCTCGAGACGGTCTTCCGCTGGAACTCCGAGACCGAGGAGTGGGCGACCGCGGTCGCCGAGCACATGCGCAACGCCCACATGATCGTGGGTGTCTCCGACGGCGGTGCCCACCTCGACCGTGACGACTGCTCGGAGTGGTCGACGTACTTCCTCGCCAACTGGGTGCGCAAGCGCCACATCTTCACGCTCGAGGAGGGCGTGCGCCAGATGTCGTCGATGCCTGCCGCGATCGCGGGCCTCACCGACCGCGGGCTCCTCCAGCCCGGCTACTGGGCGGACGTGATGATCTTCGACCCCGAAGCGGTGAGCCCCGACTTCAAGGGCGAGGTCGCCGACTTCCCCAACGGATCGGTGCGCTTCAGCGCCCGGCCCAAGGGCGTGCGGTACACGATCGTCAACGGTGAGCCGATCGTCATCGACGGTGAGCTGACCTCCAACCTGCCCGGCTCGATCGCGAAGCCGGGCCAGAGCCCGACGGTGCCGAGTTGAGGGGCCTCGTCTTCGGCAGGGACGGCGCCACGGCGCTGCGCGACGACGTCGAGTTCCGCGCGCCCGAGCCCGAGCGCGACGAGGTGGTCGTCTCGATCAAGGCGGCGGGACTCTGCCACAGCGACCTGTCCGTGATCGACCGCACGATCCCGTTCCCGCCTCCCGTCGTGCTCGGCCACGAGGGCGCGGGCGTCGTCGAGGCCGTCGGCGAGGGGGTCACCCTCGTCGACGTCGGCGACACCGTCGTGCTCTCGACGCTCGGCAACTGCGGACACTGCCGCTTCTGCGCCGACGGGCATCCCACCATCTGCCGCTCGACCTTCGGCGCGGCTTCGATGCGCCGGCCGTTCACCGTCGGCGGCGAGAAGGCGTTCCAGTTCGCGAACACGTCGGTGTTCGTCGACGCCACCCGCGTCAAGGAGACACAGGCGATCAAGGTCGACCCGGCCATCCCGATGGCGCAGGCGTCGCTGATCGGCTGCGGCGTCATCACCGGCGTCGGTGCGGTGCTGAACCGCGCGCGGGTCCGTGCCGGCGACTCGGTCGCGGTCTTCGGCATCGGCGGCATCGGCCTCAACGTGATCCAGGGTGCGGTGCTCGCCGGCGCGACGACGATTATCGCCGTCGACGCCAACCCCGCGAAGGCGACGCTCGCGCGCGAGTTCGGCGCCACCGACTTCGTCGACGCCTCGGCCGGCGACGCGGTTGCCGAGACCAAGGACAAGACCGGCGGCGACGGCGTCGACCACGCCTTCGAGTGCGTCGGCCACCCGGGGGTGCTGCGCAACTGCATCGACGTGCTCGCGCCCGGCGGGCAGGCGATCATCCTCGGTGTGCCCAAGATGGGCACCGAGGCGCAGATCCCGGTGTCGGAGATGTACCAGGACAAGTCGATCCTGGCGTGCCGCTACGGCACCTCGAGCCCCCAGCGCGACGTGCCGCGGCTCGCGTCGCTGTACATGGCGGGCAAGTTGAAGCTCGACGAGCTGGTGACGGCCACCTACCCCCTCACCGAGTTCGACGCAGCAGTGCAGGACATGCGGGCGGGCAAGCTCGCCCGTGGTGTCTTCGAGTTCTGACCGTTCAGAGACCAAGGAGAGACAGAGATGGAGTTCGGGATCTTCTCACAGGGCGCCGTGCCCCAACCCCTGCGCGAGGGAAACCCCGCTGCCGAGCACGAGCGCCTCATGGCCCAGGTCGAGCTCGGCGTGCACGCCGAGAAGTGCGGCTTCAAGTACGTGTGGGCGAGTGAGCACCACTTCCTCGACGAGTACTCGCACATGTCCACGCCCGAGGTGTACCTGAGCTGGGTCGGGGCGCGCACGTCGAAGATCCACATCGGCTCGGCGATCATGAACATCACGCCGCGGGTGAACCACCCCTTCCGCGTCGCGGAGCAGGTGGCGATGATGGACCACCTGTCCGAGGGCCGCTTCGAGTTCGGCACCGGCCGCGGCTCGTCGACGACGGAGATGTTCGGCTTCGGCGTCGAGAAGGCCGAGGACACCGTCTCGATGTGGGACGAGTCGATCCGCGAGTTCCCGAAGATGTGGCGCGAGACGAGCTACTGGCACGACGGCGAGTGGTTCTCGACGCCGCGCGAGGCGCGCCTCGAAGGGCTCGAGGGCCGCAACGTGCTGCCCAAGCCGTACACGCAGCCGCACCCGCCGATGTGGGTCGCGGCGGGGAGCCCGTCGACGTTCGAGAAGGCCGCCCGCCTCGGCCTCGGCGTGATCTGCTTCAGCTTCGGCGACCCCCAGCGACTCCGCCCCGCGATCGAGACGTACAAGGAGATCATCCAGGACCCGCCCGAGCAGGTCGGCGAGTACGTCAACAACAACGTCATGGCGGTCACGAACGCGTGCGTGCTCGAGGACCACGACGAGGCGATCGCGCTCGGCTGCGAGATCGGGATGAGCTACTACCACTCCCTCGTGGTCCGCTGGCTCGACAGCTTCCCGCGTCCGCAGGGATTCCCGCAGTGGCCCGAGGTGCTGCCCGAGCCGAAACCGGAGATGCTCGAGTCGCTGATCCCGGGTGGGTCCGTGATCGTCGGCGACCCCGACGACGCCGAGGTCGGCGTCAAGGTGTGGCAGGACCTCGGCGTCGACGTGCTCACGTTCAGCCCCCTCACCACCCAGATCAGCCTCGACGACGCCAAGCGGTCGCTGTCCGCGTTCGGCGACCACGTCGTCGGCAAGTTCGACCTCGAGCCCGACGTGCACTCCACGACCAAGCAGCGCATCGCGCAGTGCGGGTCGTGAGCTGACCCACTGTGGCACTGCCCGAGGAGCTCAAGGCGCTCGCAGCGGAGGTCTCCAACTGGGGCCGCTGGGGTGAGGACGACCAGCGCGGCACCGCCAACCTGTTGACGCCCGCGGCGGCCTGCAGGGGTGCCGCCGCGGTGCGCAGCGGCAAGCGCTTCGAGCTCGGGATCCCGATGGGTCACGCCGGCCCCCAGACCGGCGGCATCCCGGGGCGCTTCAACCCGATCCACGCCTTCGTCGGGATCGACCAGACCTACACGGGCTCGAGCGACGACTTCACCGACAGCAACGACATCCTGATCCTGTCGACTCAGGGCACGACGCACTGGGACGCGATCGCGCACGTCACCTACGAGGAGAAGCTGTTCAACGGCTTCCCGGCGTCGAAGGTCAGCGCCCACCGGGGCGCCACCCGTTGCGGCATCGACCGGGTCGGCCCAGTCGTGACGCGCGGGGTGCTGCTCGACGTCGCGGCGGCCAAGGGTGTCGGACGCCTCGACGGCGGCTATCCGATCACGGGCGACGACCTCGATGCGGCCGCGGCGATGGCCGCCGTCACCGTCGAGCCGGGCGACGCCGTGCTCGTGCACACCGGCCAGATGCAGGTGCTCGACGCGGCACGCACGATCGCCGAGCGCGACGAGTACCGCGTGTCGTCGCCGGGCATCGGTACGGGCGCGATCCGCTGGATCCGTGAGCACGACGTCGCCGCGATGGCGACCGACAACCTCACCTTCGAGGTGTTCCCGTTCGAGGACCCGAAGGTGATGCTGCCCGTGCACATGATCACGCTGCGCGACATCGGGCTCCTGCAGGGCCAGAACTGGCGTCTCGGCGAGCTGGCGGCCGACTGCGCGTCCGACGGGCAGTACGACTTCCTTCTCGAGGCGACGCCGGAGCCGATCGTGGGCGGCACCGGCTCCCCGGTGAACCCGGTGGCGGTCAAGTGAGCGGTCTCGGGGGCCGGACCCTTGACCCGAATAATTGAAACGTGTTCTAATTCTGAGGCCATGGTCGAATCCTCCACCCTCGCCAAGAACCAGGCGAAACGCCGCCGCAGGGTGATGTCGGCGGCGATGAGCCTGGCCGCGGACGGCGGCTTCGAGAACGTGCAGATGCGCGACGTCGCCGCCGAGGCAGACGTCGCGCTCGGGACGCTGTACCGGTACTTCCCGTCGAAGGAGTACCTGCTCGTCTCGGTGCTGCTCGAGCTGGTGGACGGCCTGCGGGTGAGCCTCGAACAGGCCCCTGCAGTCGGCGACAGCCCCCGCGACCGCGTCGTCGACATCCTGCGCCGCGCGGTCAGCTTCCACCCCGACCGCGACGCGTTCGGCGCCTTGATCCGCGCCCTCGCGTCGGCGAACCCCGACATCGCCGACCTCGTGCGCGAGATCAACCACAAGATGACGACGGTGATCGTGGGCGCCATGTACGCCGACGAGACCGAGCCCACCGCTCGTGACCTGCAGGTGGCGCGGGTGCTGCAGCTCACGTGGCTCTCGGCGGTGTTCGGGTGGATCAACGGGGTCGAGGACCAGTCGAAGGTGATCGAGGACCTCGAGACAGCGGCGAGCCTCCTCATGGACCCGCCGCCGCGGTCGCGCTCGGCTGCGGTCTCGAAGGCGCCACGTGCGAAGCAGTCAGGGGCGAAGACCTCGGGGGTCAGGTCGTGAGCAGGTTTCCCTTCAGCGACGAGATGCCGTTCGGGTGGTACCTGATGTGCTACAGCGACGAGCTCGAGCCGGCGGGGCGCATGCCGCTCACCTACTTCGGCAAGGAGTGGGTCGCGTGGCGCAGCACCGAGGGTGAGCCAGTCGTCATGGAGGCCTACTGCCCGCATCTGGGCGCCCACCTCGGCCACGGGAGCTGGGTCGAGGAAGGCGGCATCCGCTGTCCCTTCCACGGCTGGCAGTTCGACTGCAGCGGCGCCAACTGCGACGTCCCCTACAGCGACCGGACCAACAAGAAGGCGAAGGTCGCGACGCTGCCGCTGCACGAGGAGGACGGCTTCGTGTGGGCGTGGTACCACCCCGAGGGCGCCGCTCCCATGTGGGAGCTGCCCAAGATCCCCGAGGCCAGCGACGCCGGCTTCAGCGACTGGTACCGGCGGCGCTGGAAGATCCGCACCTCGCCGCAGGAGATGGCCGAGAACTCCGTCGACTCCGCCCACTTCCGCTGGGTGCACGGCACGGTCAACGTCCCCGCGATCGAGGAGGTCGAGGACGGCTTCCCGCTCATGCGGGTCAAGTCGAACCAGCTCTTCGACACCCCGATGGGTCCCCAGCCCGGTTTCATCGAGTCGAACGCGTGGGGTTTCGGGTTCTCGATCGTGCGCTTCAGCGGGATCGTCGACACCTGCCTCGTCGGTGCCGCGACGCCCGTCGACAACGAGTTCATCGACCTCAAGTTCACGTTCCGGTTCCGGCGTCTCGGTGACGAGGACAAGCTGAACAAGACGGTGGGCGAGGCGCTCATCGGCGACATCACGAAGCAGATCACCGAGGACGCCGTCATCTGGGAGAACAAGGTCTACCTGCCGGTGCCGGCGCTGGTGCCCGAGGACGGGCCGTTCAGGCGGTTCCGCAACTGGGCGCAGCAGTTCTACGCAACCGACTGGTCCGAATCCGCCTGAGGCGGAGCAACACACAGGGGGAGATGAGCTCGATGAGCAGTGCCGCCGAACGCGACATCGACAGCCTCGACGGGCATTTCTACGACGACCCATGGGAGGACTACGCCTGGCTGCGGCGCAACGCCCCCATCTACTGGGACAAGAAGAACGAGCTGTGGGTGATCAGCCGCCACGAGGACGTGAGCCACATATCGCGCACACCGGAGCTGTGGTGCTCCAAACAGGGTGTGCGCCCCGTGCCGGTGGACATGTCGCTCATATCCAAGGACGAGCCCGAGCACACGCGCCTGCGGCGCCTCATCAACCGCGGGTTCACGCCGCGCATGGTCGGCAGGCTCAAGGACCATGTGCACGAGCTCGCCCGTGACATCGTCGCCGAGGTCGCGCCAAGGGGCGAGTGCGACTTCGTCGAGGACTTCGCGATCCACGTGCCCCTGATCGTGATCGCCGAGATGATGGGCTTCGACCCCGAACAGCGCAAGAAGTTCTACAAGTGGTCCGACGACATGATGGCCGGTGACGGTCACCTCGACCCCGACGACCCGTACCTGATCGCTGCGACCGAGGCGTTCGTGGAGTACGTCACGTACTGCCAGTCGCTGATCGAGCAGCGCAAGATCGACCCCCAGGAGGATCTCATCTCGATCCTCACCGGGGCGTCCACCGACGGCATCCTCGCCGCCGCGTCCGACGACGGTCAGCTCCAGGACGACGAGCTGCTGATGTTCCTCGCCCTCTTGGTCGTGGCGGGCAACGAGACGACCCGCAACGCGATCAGCGGAGGGCTGATCGCGCTGAGCGAGTTCCCCGAGGAGAAGGCACGGCTGGTCGCGAACCTCGACGATCCCGAGGTGATGGGCACCGCGGTCGAGGAGATCCTGCGCTACGTGTCGCCGGTGATGAGCTTCCTGCGCACGGTGACCGAGGACCTCGAGTACCAGGGCGTGAAGATGCGCGAGGGCCAGCGCGTCCTGCTCCTGTACCAATCGGCCAACCGCGACGAGCGCGTGTTCGAGGCACCCGACGTGCTCAAGCTCGACCGCGACCCGAACCCGCACCTCGCGTTCGGGATCGGGCCGCACTTCTGCCTCGGCGCCAACCTCGCGCGGATGGAGCTGCGGATCGTGTTCGAGGAGCTCTTCCGGCGGCTTCCCGACATCAGGGTCCACCCGGACTACACATTGAAGCGGCACCCGTCCTCGCTGGTGCTCTCGATCAGCGAGGTGCCGGCGGTGTTCACAGTGCCGGCCGACGTCGCCTGAGCGCGCCGGACCGGCTCCGAGAGCGAGGAGATGGCATGGCCATGAAGGTCGTGATCGACAGGAACCGCTGCGAGGCGAACGGCTACTGCGAGCGGTCCGCGCCCGAGGTCTTCAAGGTCAACGACGAGGACGAGCTCGACGTCCTGCAGGAGTTCCCATCCGAGGAGCTGCGTGCCAAGGTCGAGGAGGCGGTGCAGCGCTGCCCCAAGGCCGCCATAACGATCGAAGAGGTCTGAGCCCCACTACCTGACCTCCCAGGTCCGTCAGCGAGGACGGCGGGAGCGACGGTTGAGGGTGGTGCCGGCGGCGAGGAGGGCGGTTCCGATCCCCAACAGGCCGGCCGGATCGGTGCCGGTGCTCGGCAGTCCGGCCACGGATGCGGCTGTGGCGCGGGCCGCTACGACCTCGATGACTTCGTGCGGGTCGCTGGGGGCGGGCTCAGTGGCGGGCTCCGGTTGCGGCTCGGCGGCCGGGGTCGCTGCGGCCACCGCTGTCGCGAAGTGGTGTGGCCTCACGTTGTCGGTGCCAGGCCCCCACTGCGAATAGGCGATGAACGGCACCGGCACCGTGGTGTCGTAGCCGTAGGGCAGCGTGAAGGTGAACCGGACTGTCGCCGATGCGCCGGCGGCGAGCGAACTGCCCTCTCCGCTGCACATGACGAAGGGGCCGTCGTCGCCGGAGTCGTCGGGTGTCCCGGTGCGGCACGACCATCCGGGAGGGGTCTCTGCCGTGAAGCTCTTGGCTGCCAGGTCGGCGAGGACCCCGACGACGAAGAACGGATCGACCGCGGCCGATGCCCCCCGGTTCGTGAACGTGACGACCACGGTGGCAGGCGTGCCGGGGTGGACGGCAGCGGGCGGAACCAGGTCGATGGGGACGTCGGCGTCGTCTGCCGCAGTCACGTAGATCCCCAGCGCGTACCCGAAGGGATTGCCCGACGGCGGCGGGATCACCGCGGTCGCGCCCCACACGACGGCGTGTCCGCCACGGGCCGACGCGAGGGTGGTCGCGGTCGATACGAAGTCGGTCCAAGCACCTGCGACCGGGCTGCTCGTCTGACAGAAGGTTCCCGCACAGGTCCAGTTCGGGTCGGTTGTGGTCAGGGACACCGGGATCAGATCGGGGCGGTCGGGGTCACCGCCGCCGAAGAAGTACATGGTCGCCGGCGGGGCCGTGCCCGGTGGGACCTGGACGTGCAGGGTGCACGTGAACGTGGTCCCCGCCTCGGTCGCGCGCGGGCAGTCGCCGACGACGGTGACCGGGGCATCGAGGAACACAGGGTTCGCGGATGAGGCGACTGGGAGCTGGATGTCGAGGTGCTCCCACGTGAGCACGAACGGGAGCTGGAAGTACGCCGGTGCCCCCGGCGAGGTCACCACGGTCGCCTCGAACCCGCTCCCCGTCGCCGTGCCGTCGCTCTTGCGGCAGCCGCCGTCGCCTGTGGCCGCCCAGCCGAGCGCACAGGCCAGCACGGGAGGCGGTCCCTGGACCGGGGCGCCATCTGTGTCGATGCGGACCACGCAGACGGGCGTCACGTAGCAGCCCACCTCGCTGAAGACGTCCGCCACCGTCGTGATCGCCCACGTGTCGGTCCCAGGGTCGTATGACCTGCCGGTGACCCAGGTCCGCATGTCGGTGGCGCAGTCGCCTCCGCACGAGGGCGCATCCGCGGTGACGACAGGGCCTGCGATCGCAGCGGTAGAGGCGACGGCGTCGGTGGCCTGCGCAGCCGGCGCCGAGTTCTCGGTAGCCGGCGTGGTGATCCGAGTCTGCACTGGTTCGGGCGCCTCGGTCTCTGCTGGGCCGGACGTGGACGATTCGGAGTCGGTGTGCGGTCGAGCCAGCGCGGCGGTCGGAACCGGTCCCGTGGCGACCGGCCCGGGGGTCGCCCTCGGCTCGGGTCTGGCCTTGTCCGGCGCTGCCCGCAACCGATGCGACCGCTGCTGCAGTTCGGTCGCCGCCGCCTTCGGGGCGCTGTCACTGGTCGTGACTTGCGCCGCAACATCCGCAGTTTCGGCAGCATGGGCCGCATGTGCGCCCACGAGCAGCACAGCGGCGAGGCCTGCCGCCATCACGCCGAGTCGCAGGGCCGCACGACCGGGTGTGGTGGGGGGTTGCACAGGGACCTCAGCTTTGCCGAACCTGGGCCGTAGCGGCGGCCGCGTCCGGCCGGCTGCTCGGCGAGATCAGGAGGCTACCGCCGTTCGTGTTCTGTCGGCGGGACGCTCAGAAGCGCTTGCGACGGGTCAGGGCCGCGCCGGCTGCCAGCAGCGCAGCGCCGAGCCCCAGCAGGCCCGCCGGGTCCGTGCCCGTGGTGGGGAGGCTGCCGGCGGATGCGATGGAGGCGGTGCGCAGCGACGCGTGCACGGCCTGTTGTGAGACGGGCTCGCCTGGGAACGGGGTGGGGCCCGGTGCGGGCGTAGGCGCAGGTGTGGGAGCTGGAGGAGCTGGTGCCGCGACCGCCGCCACGCCGGTGGAGATGCGATGTGGGCTGAACGCCCCGCTCGAGCTCCACTGCGAGTAGGCGATGACCGGCAGCGGCACCGACACGTCGTAACCCGCGGGAAGCATGAACGTGAGGGTGATCGTCACCGAAGCACCTTGGGCGAGCGTCCCACCCGGCGACGAGCAGAACACGAACGGACCGTCCGTGCTCGGGTCGCCCGCGGAGCCGAAGGCGCAGGACCAGCCGCTCGGGGCGTCGGATGTGAACGACTTCGACGCGAGGTCGGCGAGGATGCCGAAGGCGAGGAACGGGTCCACCGCCGCGCTGCCGCCGGTGTTGACGAACGTCGCCGAGACCGTGGCGGCGGTGCCCAAGTCGAGCACCGCCGGGACCTGGATCACCGACGGGATGTCGGCGTCGGTGGCGGTCGTGAAGAACACGGCGGCCCTGTACAGGCCGGTGCCGTCACCGAAGACGTGCCATTCGAGCTCGTGCAGGCCGCCGGCGATGGCCGTCCATGTCGATGTGAACGTGGTCCACGCTCCGACTGCTTGCCCCGTGGACATGCAGTCGGAGACGAAGCAGCTCCAGTTCGGGGCCGAGGTGCTGAGCACATTCGGGATGGCGCCGGGGCCGGGGTGGACGTGGAAGCTCGCGAACGGGTCCGGGGGGGTGCCGGGGGGTAGCTGGAAGTCGAGGACGCACGCGAAGGTGGTCCCGACGGCGACGCTGCGGGGGCAGTCGACGACGAGCGTGGGTTCGGTGCCGAGGGACACCGTCGCCTTCGTCTCGGCCACGGCCAAGGCGTCGCCGAGGTGCTCCCACGCCAGCACGAACTCGACTTCGAATGCAGGTGGTGGCGCGGCGGTCGTCGTCATCGTCGCCGCGAACCCCGAACCCACGGCAGTGCCCTCGCTGCGCCGGCAGGCGCCGTCGGTGCTCACCGTCCAGCCCGACGGGCACACAAGGGCCGGCGCCGGTCCCGCGAGCGGGGCGCCTGATGTGTCGATGCGCATGACGCAGACCGGGTCGACGTAGCAGCCGAGCTCGCTCACGACGTCCGCGACAGCGGTGACCGTCCAGGCGTCCGCGCCGCCGTCGTAGCTGCGCTCGACGACCTGTGCTTCGATGTCGGGACCGCAGGCGCCCGCGCAGTCGGCGTCAGCCTCGACGGGGGCGCCGGCGACCGCAGGTGCGGCCTCCACTGCAGCCGGCGGAGGAGGCCCAGCCGGCGGGGCCCCGGCCTCACCCGATGGCGCGGCT
>JAIBAC010000301.1 GCA_019695375.1 Acidimicrobiia bacterium | reverse complement strand
GCACATCCTCGACAAGGCGAACGGGGACGCGCGCCACGCGCTCAGCGCGCTCGAGGTCGCGGCGGCGCTCGCCGAAGCCGGCGGTCGCGGGGAGATCGGACTCGACGACGCCGAAGGCGCAGCACAGGCGCGCTTCGTGGCGTACGACAAGAAGGGCGACACCCACTACGACGTGATCTCGGCGTTCATCAAGAGCCTGCGCGGCAGCGATCCCGACGCGGCCGTCTACTGGCTCGCACGCATGCTCGCCGGCGGCGAGGATCCGCGCTTCATCGCGCGGCGGATGGTGATCCTCGCGTCCGAGGACATCGGACTCGCAGACCCGCAGGCACTCGTCGTCGCGGTCGCGGCAGCGCAGGCCCTCGAGTTCGTCGGTCTGCCGGAAGCGCGGCTCAACCTGTCGCAGGCCGCCATCCACCTCGCCCGCGCACCGAAGTCCAACAGCGCCGCGGTGGCGATCTGGGAGGCGGAAGCCGCTGTGGAGCAGACACGCACCGGAGCCGTACCGGCGCATCTGCGCGACGCCCACTACCCGGGCGCTCGACGGCTCGGTCACGGCGACGGGTACGTGTACCCCCACGACCATCCCGGCACCCGCGTCCGGCAGCAGTACCTACCCGACAACCTCGTCGGGCGCCGCTTCTACCGGCCGTTGGGTACGGGTGCCGACGTCGAACACGGCTCGACCGGTCATGAAGCGGCGGCGCACGAAGACGCCGGGGGCTAGGCGATGGCCGGTGTGATCGAAGCCGTGATGGGCCGCATGCTGTCCGAACAGGCACAGATCGCCGTCGGCACGGCAGCCATGCGGATCGTCGGCGCGAGGCGCCTGCTGGGACGTGACGTCGCCGCCGCGGTCCTGTCGCTGACAGGCGAGCCCGACGACCTCGACGCCGTGCTCTCTAGGACGCATGACTTCCGGTCCTGGATCGCCGCCTGGCGCGATGTGTCCGGCGTCCACAGTGAGGCCGCGGCCGGCGCGCCTCAGCGGTCGCGTGAACGTGTTCGCCGTCTGCGGCTCGCGACGCTCGCGCTCGCCTTCGCGAACCAGGCGCACACGATCGAGGACCTGTTCGTCGAGGTGTCCCGCGAGCTCGAGAGCACGCACAGCGGCATTCATGCGCTCGTCGACCCGCCGTACGAGGCGGTGAAGGTGGGCGCGGTGGAGCCGCGCGCACCCGCGCTGCTGCGTGTACCACACGCGAACGACCCGGTGCCGGTGGTCGTGATCCTCCAGGGTCTCGAGCGCAGCAAGGAGCAGGCGTTCCCGCTCGAGGACGCCCTCGTGGCGCGTGGCTTCGCGGTGCTGACCGTGGACCAGCCCGGTGTCGGTGCCGCCCTCGCCGGGGGTGCGACGATCGGCGATGCGGCGGTGCTCGACGGCTTCGGCGTCGATCTCGAGGCTTTCATCGCCTCTGACGCCCGCCTCGACGCGAGACGGATGTACCTGTTCGGCTTCTCGCTCGGCGGCGCCATGGCGCTCGCACTCGCCGAGCGCGTCGCGGCGGCCGGTGTCGTGACCCTCGGTGCTCCCCTCCGCATCGATCCGGCCGAGCTGTCGCTGACGGCGAGGCGGAGGGCGCGCTTCGCCGCCGGGGTGCGCTCCGACGCCGAGCTCGTCGCACTCCTCGACACGGTTGACCTGTCCGAGCGGGTCTCCCGCACGAGCGCCCCGCTCCTCGTCCTGCACGGAGCACGCGATCCCGTCGTCGATCCTCGTCAAGCACAAGGGATTCGTGGCGTTGCCGGCGGACCGGTCGACGTACGGGTCTTCCCCGTTGGCGACCACTCGTGCACTCAGTACGCGTCGGCTGTGTGGGCCCTCACAGCGGATCGGATCGCCATCTGGGATCAGCGGGCGCCCCAGGGGTGATCACACGCCGGTCGCGCCGTCGCCGGATCCGAGTGCCTCCTCCACCAGCGCGTCGACGCCGACGGCGTCGATCTCGACGACCTGAGCGCTGTGGGCATCGACGACGAGTGCGGCGCCCACGTCCAAGCCCGTCGCGTATGCCAGCGCATGGGTCCCGAGCGCGGCGCGGGTGCGCAGCCGCCCTTCGGTCCCGGAGAGCGACAGCAGGACTCCAACGACGGCACCACCCTCGATGAGCGCGAGGTCGAGGCGGTCCGTGAACGCCCCAGCGGCGCCGCCGTCGAAGAACACCGACGGGCGCCGCAGCACACGCTGAGCACCGTCGGCGCGTGCCCACAGATCGGTGGCCATCATCCTGTCGAGCAGTTCCACGACCTCCGGTTCCGATCCGACCGCACCCACCTCGCGGCACGCCGCCGCGACGGCCTCGGGCGCGACAGGTGCCGTGGCCACCGGTGCGGTGTCGAAGTCCGAGCGCGAGAACGCCAATCCGAGCGCGGCGCGCAGCGGATCGTCCGGCGTCGCACCGAGCATCGAGACGGTCCGGTGCTCGATGTCTGCCTCCGGACGCGGTGCTGTGGCAGCACGCGGCGGGTCGTCGTCCCCAGGTGGGGGCGCTGCGACCACCGCCTGCACGGGGACGAGAGTGACCCCCGGCCGCGCCCGAACACCGAGTGGCGCGTCCGGGTCGCGTTCGACCAGGAGTCGTGCCACGCGACGGACCAGATCTCTGCGTGGGACCTCGGCATCGGGGTCGACGTCGTCAGCGGTGGCCGTGACCGCGACCACGAGGACGTCCCGCGCCCGGCTGAAGGCGGAACACACCAGCCTGCTGCGCTGGGCGAGGAACTCCTCGTCGTCACGCGCCAGGGCTGCGTCGAACCCCTCGGTCACGAGCCCGCGGTCGGGGCGTCCCGCGCGCAGGTGCAGGCGACGAGCGCTGTAGTCGGCGACCGCCGTCGGCAGGGGAACGCGGAGCCGGTGCAGGTTCGCGGCTGCCACGACGGGGAACTCGCGGCCCGCGGACTCCGCCGGCGTGAGCACCTCGACGGTGTCGTGAGTGCTCGGTGCCGCCGGGCCCGTGACTGTCGGCGGTGAAAGGGGGCGCTGCGCCGCGTCCACGTAGTCGCAGAAGGCGCCGACGCCCTCGGCGCCGCCGCACCAGTCGACGGCGAGGGCACGCAGCGAATCGAGGCTGGCAGGGTCGGCGCCGCGTGCCGCGTCCACCGCGGAGCGAAATCGCGTGAGCTCCAGCGCGAGATCCACCAC
>JAIBAC010000300.1 GCA_019695375.1 Acidimicrobiia bacterium | reverse complement strand
GGTTCCCCGGCGAGCACCGCGCGCACCGCTTCGCGGTCCAGTCCCGGCGGCCGCACCAGATCGCCTTCGGGCTGTGCGAGCCACGAGCCGTAGGCGACGGCGTGCCCGAGCGCCACCGCCGCCGACTCTGGGAACAGGAACGACGGCACTGCCACGCGGCCGCGGCGCAGCACGTCGGGGACGCCGCGCGAACCCAGGAAGTTGGCGACGAAGGTCACCGCGGGGGCACGGCGCGAGGCCGACGCGATCGCACGACCCACGCGGTCGGCACCCGACCGGTGCAGCGGTGTGTAGATGACGAGGACCGCGTCGACCGCCGCATCGGCGCCGACAGCGTCGAGAACGGCCGCGTAGCGCGCCTCGTCATCGGCGATCGGGGGCAGCTCGATCGGATTCGCAGGCGCCCCCAGCATCTCGGTGTACGGCGCCACTGCGGCGAGCGTCTCGGGTGCCAGGCGCGCGGGCTCGAGGCCCGCCTCGTCCAGCGCCGCCGCCGCGATCGTGGCGGCGCCGCCGGCGTTGGAGACGATCGCCACCCGGCGACCCCGCGGTACAGGCTGCGACGCGAGGAGGGCGGCCACGTCGACGAGTTCCTCGAGCGACCTCGTCCTGATCACCCCGGCCTGGCGGTACAGGCCCCGCTCCGCGGCGTGGTTGGCCGTGTCGCCGACCGCCACGACCGCGATCGGCTTCCTGCGCGCGACACGCCGCGCGAGCCGCACGAACCGGCGCGGATTGCCGAACGACTCGAGGTACAGGAGCACGACGCGGGTCGCTTCCTGCTGCTCCCAGTAGGCGAGGAGGTCGTTGGAGGAGACGTCGACGCGGTTGCCGAGGGACACGAACTGGCTCACGCCGAGGTTGAGCGACCGCAGGTAGTCGAGCACGCCGATTCCGAGCGCTCCGGTCTGGGTCGCGATGCCGACGACCCCGGGTCTCGCGTCGACGCTGCCGGCCACCAGGCGCAGAGACACACGCGGGTCGGTGTTCACGACCCCCATCGAGGCGGGCCCGAGCAGTCGCATGCCGTGGGAGCGGCAGCACTCCAGCAGCTCCGCCTCACGGGCCTCACCGAAACCGGCTGCCGCCACGAGCACCGACTTGACCCCTGCCTCGCCGCAGGCGTCGACGACGGCGAGCGACTCGGCGGCCGGTACCGCGATCACGGCGAGGTCGACGCCCGGAGGGAGGTCACCGACCTCGTCGTAGGTCGCCACGCCTGCGACCGCGTCGGCACGGGTGTTGACCGGGACGACCGAGCCCGTGAAGCCGCCGGCGAGCACGTTGCGCATCATCGAACCACCCACGGAGCGGGGATCGCGTCCGGCGCCCACGATCGCGATCCGGCGCGGCTCGCAGAACGCCGCGAGCCCGGCTGCAAGCGCGTCGCGCTCACGCGCGGCGGCGGCGCCGAGGGACTCCGGCGTGGGGTGGATCGGGAAGACGACGTGGTAGACGCCTGCGTCGAGCTCGTGGGTGACGCGGTAACCGGCGTGGCCGAACACGTGCAGCATGGCACGGTTGTCGCCGAGCACCTCGGCTTCGAAACGCCGGATCCCGTGGCGGGGGGCGATCGCGGCCAGGTGGCCCAGCAGCGCGGTTCCGAGGCCGGATCCCTGGTAGGCGTCCTCGACGATGAAAGCGACCTCCGCCGACGACGGATCGTCCTCGGGCACGTCCCAGCGTCCGACGGCGACGATCCGCTCGTCCTCGCCGGATCCGAGGACGGCGACGAGCGCCACACGCAGATGCCCGTCGACGCCGACGAGGTGACCGAGCGCCTCTTCGGTCACAGGCAGCGGCGGTGGCGAGAAGAACCTGTAGTAGAGCGTGCGGTCGCTGCAGCGCTCCGCCATGTCCAGGAGCCGGGGGCCGTCGTCGGGGCGGATCGCCCGCAGCGACACGACGGAGCCGTTGTCGAGCACGACCTCAGCGCGAAAGCCTGCCTCAGTCGGCTGGTCCCCGCCCTGCGCCGAGCTACCCATTGGGCCCGATCCACGGCGGCAGCGGCGGCTGGCCTTCCTTCTCGGACTCCGCCGCCGGTCCTGGCGGCGCAGCCGGTGTGCTCGGCCCGGCCACCTCGACGACGACGGTGTCGTCCCCGCGCCCCGCCGCCGCCCCCGCCGGGGTTTCGGCCCCCGTCTCAGGTGCCGACGTGCCCGCGGGTTCCGGCTCGACCGCTGGATCAGGCTCGACCGCTGGATCCGCTGCGGGCGCGGGATCGGCTACGGGCGCGGCCACGACCTCGGTCGCATCGCCACCGCCGACGTGCAGCTCGGTCTCCTCCAGCGCGAGCACCTCGGGGTCCGCCTCCTGCTCGGCGCCGGACTCGGCGCCGGGCTCGTCCCCGGGCGCGGCGACGACCTCGGTCGCATCGCCACCGCCGACGTGCAGCTCGGTCTCCTCCAGCGCGAGCACCTCAGGCTCCGCCTCCTGCTCGGCGCCGGTCGGGGGAGCGGTCGAGGACGACAGCAGCGCGAACAGCACGTCGACGAGGTAGTCGAGGAACTCGTCGACCTCGCGTTCGCTGTAGCCGCGCCGGCCCCACTTGGTCTCGCGGAAGCTCGACGTCTCGATCTCTTCGACGAGCTCCGCGACGCGTGCGCGGACGTCGTCGTCCATGTACGGCATCGACCCTCCAGGTCGGCCCAGCGACACGCTGGTCGGAAGATGTTACGCCAGCCGCTCGCCGGCTCAGGGATCGCCTGCATCCGCGTGTCGGCCCCGCCGCTGGGCGAGAATGTCATCCATGAAACCCGCAGAAGCAGCCGCGGGCGGCGTCGCCGTCCCACCCCGTGACGCATGGGTCGAGGGCGCCATCGACCGTTCCGCATGGGTGGGCTCCGATTCAGGGCTCGCCGGCCTCGCACGCGGGCTACGGCGGCACAACCAGCCGATACGTGCGGCGGCGGCGGCACGCGCAGAGTCGCTGCTGCAGCTCCCCCGCAGACGCGACCAGGTGATGCGCGGGGTGGCAGTCTCCGCCGAGTTCGCCAAGCAGGCGGGAGGTTGGGGCCTCGACCTCCACCGCATCGCACGGTCGCAGGGCACGCACCTGCCCGGCCTGCTCACCGACTCCGTGCGACGCCTGCGTGCGGCCAGGCAGCGGCTCGCCACGGAGGGGTTCGACCCCGGCGCCCGAC
>JAIBAC010000299.1 GCA_019695375.1 Acidimicrobiia bacterium | reverse complement strand
GTGTTGGTCACGCCATCGAACACGCTGCGCTCCGGTCGGGTCTCGTCACGCTCGCCACAGGGAGGCGATCGGCACCGCAGCGATCCGTTCGTCGAGGACGTAGGTGGCTGGTCCGGTGTGGAGCACGGCGCCCGCCACGAATCGGTCACCGAGGCGGTCACGGAGCCAGCCGAGGTGTTCGGCGTCGGATCGCCTGGGAGCGGCAGAGGCCTTCACCTCGAACGCGACGACGCGATCACCGCCCAGTTCGGTCAGAAGGTCAATCTCGTGTCGGCCGTTCTTGTCTCGCAGGTGGTACAGGCGCGGACGAGCTCTGCTCGCCGCCGCTTCCGCGCGGAACTGCGCGGCCACGAAGGTGTCGAGCACTCGTCCCAGCAGGTCGCCGTCCCGCAAGATCGTTGCGCCGTCAACACGCAGCGAAGCAGCGATCAACGACGCGTCGGTCAAGTACCGCTTCGGCGTCTTGACCAGTCGGGACAGACGGTTCGTCAGCCACGCAGGGACGACGTCGACCACGAAGAGGTTCACGAGCAGCTCTTCGTAGGCGCGCGCCGTCTTGCGATCGATGCCTGCGGCCTCGTGCACTGTCGACTCGGCGACGATGCCGGCGGAGTTGAGTGCCAGCACCTCGAAGTAGCGCGTCAGGCGCGCCGGATCTCGTCCCGAGATGGCAACTGCATCTCGAGTGAGCATCTGCTCGAGATAGCTCTCCAGCCAGCGCTCCCTCGCACGTCCCTCCAGACGCAGTGCCACATCGGGAAAGCCACCTCGAAGCGCGAGGTCCAGGTAGCCCGGAAGGTCAGGTGCCTCCGACGGCGCCGCCAACGCCATGGGATCTCCCTGTGCAAGGACGTCGATCGGGTTCGGACCTGCGGTCGCCTTGCTCAGTTCCCGCTCGTTGAGGCCGTGGAGCGTGAAGCGGATCAGTCGACCGGTGCCCGGCCACGTCATGGAGTCGAGGTCTGCCCGGACGCTCCCCGTGAGCAGGAAGCGCCCAGGCCGGCTGTCCTCGTCGACGGCACGCTTGACGGCTCCCAGCACGTCGGGGACCGCCTGCCACTCGTCGAGCAGGACCGGTTCTTCCATGCGGGCGAGCGCTGCGTCGGGGTCCGCAACGAATGCCGCCGCCTCCCCCGGACGGTCCAGTCGGATGACACTCGCGGCATGTTGACGAGCGGTCGTCGTCTTGCCGGCTGCGCGAGGGCCGACGATGAGAACAGCCGGATGGTCCTCCAACGCGTCGTCTAGCTCATCGTCGAGAAGGCGTCGGACATACTCGGACACACAGGCACACTACCACTTTGGACCAGTTGCCACTCCCGTTCTGGACCATCTTTGGCTCCCGAAACGGACCGCGCCGGATCTCCCCACACGCCACCGGGAGTCAGCATCCGAAGGACGTCACCGGCCTTCAACTGGATCGCGCACTTGGCCGGGAGTCGCTCGGCGCGGGCCTCGTCGCCGCTGCGCAGGAGCCATTTCTCGCCGACCGCTCCCGGTCTGCCGCCGGCGAGGCCCCAGGGAGGCACCTGACGCCGCTCGGTGACGAGGGGTACGGTCGCGTCGACGAGGACGAGGAGGTCGCGCACGATGCCCTCGCCGCCGGGATGGGCGCCGGCGCCGCCCGAACCACGGCGGAGCCCGTAGCGGACAGACCGCCTCCGGTGCCTCGACGGGGATGTTCCGCGTGTTCGTCATGGCGGTGTGCGTCGAGGTCACGCGACAGTCAGTTCCAGAGTTGGTCGACGGGGACGACGTGGAGACGGTCCTCGGCGGTGTAGGACCGCTCGCCTAGGTGCAGGACGAGGCCTGCCGTGAACGCGTCGCCGACTGCATCGCGCAGCTTTCGCAGACCGGCGAGCTCCTTTCGCTCAACCCGCTGCGATGCCTTCACCTCGAAGGCCACGGCCGTGCCATCGTCCTGTTCGACCACGAGATCGACCTCGTCGCCGTCTCTCGTGCGCCAATGTCCGACACCCGCGACCCCATCAAGCCAAGACGCCCGACCAGAGCGCCCTGCCCGACTGGACCACTTCCTGCTCCCCATATGAACCGACGTCGAATACTCACCCCGGACAGCCCGTGCCAGGCCCCGATCCCGACCAGCGAGCACTCATCCCGCCGGACCCCACCCGCCGCCGCCGGGCGTCAGCATCCGGAGGACGTCGCCGGCCTCGAGATGGATCGTGCACTTGGCTGGGAGGCGCTCGGCACGGGCCTCGTCACCGCCACGCAGGAGCCAGTTCTCGCCGACCGCTCCCGGACCGCCGCCGGCGAGGCCCCACGGGAGCACCTGGCGCCGCTCGGTGACGAGGGACACGGTCGCGTCGACGAGGACGAGGAGGTCGCGCACGATGCCCTCGCCGCCGGGATGGGCTCCGGCGCCGCCCGAACCACGCCGGAGCCCGTAGCGGACGACCCGCAGCGGGAACGCGGTCTCGATCGACTCGACAGGGGTGTTGGCGGTGTTGGTCATGCCGGTGTGGATGCCGTTCTGACCGGGGGCGCCGGGGCGGCCGCCCTGGCCGCCGGCCACCGTCTCGTAGTACACGAACGGCTCCGTGGCCGCACCGGCGTCGCTGCCGACGAGGACGTTGTTCATGGTCCCCTGCGACGCGGCGCCGACACGGTCGGGGAAGGCCGGGGCGAGGGCGCCGAGGAGGACGTCGGCGATGCGCTGGCTCGCCTCGACGTTGCCCGCCCCGACCGGCACCGGCGGCGCCGCCGCCACGACGCTGCCGATTGGGGCCACGAGGTGCAGCAGGCGCGACGCCCCACCGTTGCGCGGCACGTCACCGCCGACGCAGCACCGCAGCGCGAACTCGAGGCACGCCCGCGTCACCGCCTCGACCGCGGACGGAACCCCGCGCCGCGCGGCGCCGGTTCCGCCGAAGTCCGCCACGACGCGATCCGGCGTCAGCGTGACCTCGACCCGCACCGGCACCAGCTCGCCGTCGGCGGCCTCGAGGTGGTCCTCGAAGCGCAGTCGGCGTCCGCCCACGCGCTCCGACGCCTCGGCGAGGGCGGCGCGCAGGCGGCGCTCGCCGTGGTCGCGCAGGCGCCCGGAAGCGCGGCAGACCTCCGCGCTGCCGTGGCGCCGCGCGAGCGCGGCGAGGCGGCGGGCACCGATGCGGTTGGCCCCCCACTGCGCGT
>JAIBAC010000298.1 GCA_019695375.1 Acidimicrobiia bacterium | reverse complement strand
CCGGCGAAGACGGCGACGTGCACCGGCCTCGCGGGCGTGTTCGAGCCCGTCGTCGTGCCGTCGCCGCGGTTCCCGACCGCCGCAGACGCGATCCGCCACGTCAAGGAGGCGCGCTACGCCCGCGGCGGGCCGCTCAGCACCGAGGTGAGCTCGAACGACGTGGCGCACGGCCCGTACACGCCGGCGGCGATGCGTGAGGTGCTCGAGAACCCCAAGGCCCACATCCCGGATTGGGTCGAGGCGGCCGCGATCCAGACGGTCGAGTACATCGTCGCCAAGCACGGGTGCTGCCCGGCGTACGTGAGTCCGGTGCGGGCGAAGTACTCCGTGCAGGTCCACCACGTCGACGTCGAGTACTACCGCCGCTACCAGGCCCACCTCGACGGCCACCCCTACGCGATGACGCCGCAGATCGCCGCGCACTTCGCGACATGGCACCCAGGCGAGGCGGACCCGACCCGAGGTGAGCAGTGACCACCACGACGATGCAGATCCTGGCCGCGTACCTCCACGTGCTCGGCGTCGCGACGTATCTCGGCGGCGCGATCGTGATGGAGTTCGTGGTCGGCCCCGCGCAGAAGGCGATCCCGCCGGCGCAGGCACAGGTCATGGGGCTCAAGACCGCCGACCGCTTCCTCGCCTTCGCCTGGGGTGCGCTGGGGCTGATCCTCGCGAGCGGGCTCCTGCGGCTCGCGACGCTTCACAACCTCGGGCTCCTCGCCTCGACGCGGCTCTGGCAGACGTCATACGGCCGCACCCTGCTCGCGATGGTGATCCTGTGGGCAGTGCTCGTGGTGAACGGCGCGATCATCACGTTCGTGCTGCGGCCGAAGCTGGCGGGCCGGATGTCGTCGCGTGTCTCGGCGGCGCAGGCCAGTGCGGGCCAGGACGCCAAGATCAAGGCGGCGGCGTGGACGACACGCCTCGCACGGGTCGATCTCGGCATCGTGCTCGTCGTCGCGCTGCTCGGGTCGTCGCTCAAGTTCGGAGGTGTCGGGTGAGCGAGCCGGGGCCCGATCATGGATGTCCTCGAGGTCGCGCTCGCGTTCGCACACGCTCTCGGTTGGGCGACCTACATCGGCGGCGCGATCGCGATGGAGGTGCTGTGGCGCCCCGCGCAGGCTCACATCCCCGCGTCGCAGGTGAACGTGGTGTGCCAGCGGATGGGGCGCCGGTACCGCTGGATCGCGCTGGCGGCGCTCGGTGTGATCGGTGCGAGCGGGGCCGTGGGGCTCCTCGTCGCGCAGCCTGGCACCCACCCGCCGGTGGCGCTCACGAGCTCCTACGGCCGGACCCTCCTCGCGGTCGTCGCCGGCTGGGGTGTGCTCGTGGCGCTGGTGGCCACGATGGCCGTGGTCGCACACCCGGCACTCCATGCTCGTTCGGCGGCCGGGCTCGACCGCGAGCAGCGCGACGCGGCTCGGCTCGCGCGGCGGCGCGGCATCCGGCGCATGGACCTCATGTTGCGCTGCGAGCTGGTGGTCGCCCTCGTCGTGGCACTGCTCGGCGCGTCACTCGCGTCGGGCGGGATCCTGTGAAGGAGGGCGCCTGATGCCGAAGACGATCGCGATCACCCCGTCGTGGTACTGGCCCGCGGGCACGACGCGTGTGACCGGTGTGCCTCCCTTCGGCATCCACGAGATCCTCGTGGACCGGTTCGCCCGCCATCGCCCCGACGCGCCGGCGTTGGTCTCGGGCGACGACCGCGTCACCGGTGCTGAGCTCGCCGACCGCGTCCATGCTGCTGCGGCCGCGCTGCGTGGCCGCCTCGGCGACGCGAGCTGTGTCCATCTGTACGCCGGCGCGACGGTCGAGGGCGTGGTGCTCCTGCTCGCGGCGCTCGCCGCTGACGCCCGCGTACGCCTCCTCGCGGCCGGCGCCGCCCCTGATCCGCCCCTGGCGGGTGAGGCGTGCGCCACGATCGCGCTCGCAGACGGCGCCGGCGCAGCCGCTGCATCGGCGGACGGCCGGCAGGTCGTGCGCCTCGCCGAGCTCTGCGCGGCACCGCGAGGCAGCGTGCAGGACCCTGAGGGTGAGCGCCGCATCGGGCTCGGCGACGCCGCCGTGGCGCTGCCGGGCGCGCCAGGCGGAGCGGCGGCGTGGCACTCCCACCACTCACTGCTCGCGACGGCGGTCTCGATCGCCACGTTCCTGCAGCTCGACGCGTCGCTGCCGTGGGTCTCGGCGCAGCCGCTCGCGACGTGGGAGGGCCTCGCGGGGGTCATGGCCCCGCTCCTCGCGGGCACGACAGTGGTGCTGCCGGGCGCCGAGCCGCTGCCGCAGGCCGCCGCACGCGAGGCCGCCGGGTACGTGTTCGCCGATCTCGAGACCGTGACCGCGCTCACCCGTGACGCCAAGCGCGACGTGAAGAACCTGCGTGGTGCCCTGCGCCTGCTGCTCCTGTCGGTCGCGGGTGCGTTCGACCCCGACATGCGGCGCCGCGTCGGCCGCTCGTTCGACTGCGCCGCCCTGACGATGTACGGCAGCGTCGAGACGGGGCCCGTGTTCGCGTCGCACCCGTCGTGGTACGTCGACGAGTCCGTGGGCATCCCGATCACGAACGCGCACGTCGTTCCCGTCGACCCGCGCTCGCACGCTCCGCTGCAGACCCTGTGGGAGCTCGTCGAGTTCGCGCGCGTGAGCGTGCGGTCGCCGGCGTCGATGGTCGGCTACGACCGCGCGAGCGGCCTCGACGAGCCGACGGTCGACGGCAGGTTCCTGATGCCGATGCTCGCGTCGTCGGACGCGAACGGGATGATCTACCTGCTGCCCGACGAAGTGTGACGCTCCAAGGGAGGACGCGTGCGCCTGGCGCTGACGAAGCGGTGCGAGTACGGGATCAGGATCCTCGTGTACCTCGCGATGCGACCGCGGAGGACGCGGGTCACGACGGCCGACCTCGCGCGCATCTGCGAAGTGCCGCCGGGCAACGTCCCCACGATCGTGAACATCCTGTCGCGGGCCGGCTACCTGTCGTCGAGCCCCGGCCGCAACGGCGGCTGCGAGCTTGCGGTCGAACCGCGGGACCTGTCGATGCTCGACGTCGCGCACCTGCTCGAGGGCAACCTCGAGCTCGAGCACTGCCTGCTCGACTCGCGCCACCGCTGCAGCGAGTACGAGTGCTACCTGTGCAACATCTGGCAGGACGGCAGGGCGGCCGCCCTCGCGGC
>JAIBAC010000052.1 GCA_019695375.1 Acidimicrobiia bacterium | reverse complement strand
CGACGCCGGCACCGTCGCGCTGAGCCTCGACGAGACGGCCGGCGACGCGGCCCTCACGGCGGTGCGGGAGGCGTTCGGCGTGGAGGCCGGCGCCGCGGTCGACGCCGCGGCGGGGATCCCGGCGGCGCTCCAACGCGAGTCGGAGTACTGCACACACCCGGTGTTCACGAGTCACCACTCCGAGACCGAGATGCTGCGCTACCTGCGCCGCCTCTGCGACGCGGATTTCGCCCTCGACCGCGGGATGATCCCGCTCGGGTCGTGCACGATGAAGCTCAACGCGACGACGGAGATGATCCCGATCACGTGGCCTGAGCTGTCCGGCATCCACCCCTTCGCCCCCCTCGATCAGGCCCGCGGGTACCTGCGCCTCATCGACGACCTCGAGCGTGCGCTCGTGGAGATCACGGGTTACGACGCGGTGTCGCTCCAGCCGAACGCCGGCAGCCAGGGCGAGCTCGCCGGGCTCCTCGCCATCCGCGCTTACCACCACGACCGTGGCGACTCCCACCGCGACGTGTGCCTCATCCCGGCATCGGCGCACGGCACGAACGCGGCGACGGCGGCGATGGCCGGCATGCGCGTCGTGGTGGTCGGATGTGACGACGACGGCAACGTCGACGTCGCGGACCTGCGCGCCAAGGTCGGCGAGCACGCGGACCGCCTTGCAGTGCTGATGGTCACGTACCCGTCGACGCACGGAGTCTTCGAGGCCGAGATCACCGACATCTGCGCCGCCGTGCACGACGCGGGCGGACAGGTCTACGTCGACGGCGCCAACCTCAACGCGCTGGTCGGCCTCGCGAAGCCAGGACGCTTCGGCGCCGACGTCAGCCACCTGAACCTGCACAAGACGTTCTGCATCCCCCACGGGGGCGGCGGCCCGGGGGTCGGACCGATAGGGGTGCGTGCACACCTCGCACCGTTCCTGCCCACGAACCCGCTCGTCCCCGAGTGCGGGCCTTCCGGCGGCAGCAGTCCAGGCGCAGTGAGCGCGGCACCGTGGGGTTCGGCGTCGATCCTGCCGATCTCGTGGGCCTACATCGCCATGATGGGCGCCGAGGGCCTCACCGAGGCCACACGCGTCGCGATCCTGAGCGCCAACTACGTGGCGCGACGCCTCGACGCGCACTTCCCGGTCCTCTACACGGGTGCCGGCGGGCTCGTGGCACACGAGTGCATCATCGACCTGCGCGGCCTCGCCGACTCCGGAGTGAGCGTCGACGACGTCGCGAAACGCCTCATCGACTACGGCTTCCACGCTCCCACGATGTCGTTCCCCGTCGCCGGCACCCTGATGGTCGAGCCCACCGAGTCCGAGCCCAAGGCCGAGCTCGACCGCTTCTGCGACGCCATGATCGCGATCCGGGCAGAGATCGACCGTGTCGCGTCGGGGGAGTGGGACAGCGAGGACAACCCGCTCGCGAACGCGCCGCACCCGGCCCAGGACGTGGTCTCGGACTCGTGGTCGCACCCTTACACACGCGAGACGGCGGCGTACCCGCCGGGCGTCGCTCCCGCCGCCAAGTACTGGCCGCCGGTGTCTCGGATCGACGGGGCCTACGGTGACCGCAACGTCATGTGCTCCTGCGTCTGAGCCGGACTTGCACCCGCAGGCCTAAGATCATACTTTAGGGTGGCCTAATGTGCTCACCCGGTAGTCGGGGGAGGTCGGCGTGGCCGCCGCATTCCTGATCATGTTGCGCGAGGGCTTCGAAGCCTCGCTGATCGTGGCGATCGTGTTCGCCTACCTGCGCAAGCTCGGCCGCCTCGACCTCGCGGTCCCGGTCTGGCTCGGGGTCGCGGCGGCGTCGGGCATCGCGATCGCGACGGGCATCGTGGTCCACCTGACGGTCGGGGACCTGCGCGGATCGGCGCGGCTCGTCACCTTCGCCGTCATCTCCATCGTCGCCGTGGTGGTGCTCACCTGGATGGTCTTCTGGATGCGCAAGGCGAGCGCCGGGATCAAGAGCGAGCTGCACCACCGCGTCGACAGGGCGCTCAGCACCGACCGCGTGGCCATCGGCGTCGCCATGGTCGCGTTCCTCGCCGTGCTGCGCGAGGGGATCGAAGCCGCGATCTTCCTGATCGCGGCGAGCACCAGCACAGGCGGTTGGGATGTTCTCGTCGGCGGCCTCGCGGGCATCGCGCTCGCGTCCGGCCTCGGTGTCGCGGTGTACTTCGGCGGCAAGCGCCTGCCGATGAAGACGCTCTTCAACGTCACCGGCGTGATCGTGATCCTCTTCGCCGCCGGCCTCGCCGCCAAGTCGGTGCAGTTCCTGCAGGCAGCTCACGTGCTCGGCATCATGCGCGACAACGTCTACGACCTGACCAGGTACGGCTGGCTCACGAACAAGACCGAGGTCGGGCGCTTCCTGGCCGCACTCTTCGGCTGGGACCCGCGGCCCTCTATCGAACAGGTCCTCGCGTGGGTCCTCTACGTCGTGCCCGTCACCGTCCTGTTCCTGCGCCCACAGCGGCACCCCGACGCCAAGGCGACACCCGAAACGGCGTCGCCGGCAGATCAGCCGGCAGCGCAGGACACGGCAGCACCGCAGGTGTCACCGTCGGCCGTGACAACCAACCGCGGCTGACACGTCAGCCGCCATCACCGAGGATCTCCGCGGCGAACGCCCTGAGCGGCGTCACCGGACGCGCACCGAGATGACCGATGACCTCGGCGGCAGCGGCCCCACCGAGTCGTGCGCAGGTGTGGAGGTCGTGGCCGTGGGTCACCCCGTACAGGAATCCGGCCGCATACAGGTCACCGGCCCCCGTGGTGTCGACGACCGCCTCGACGGGGTGGGCGGCGACGACGTGGACTTCGTCACCGGCGACCACCACAGAGCCGTGCTCGCTGCGGGTCAGCACCGCGATGTCGCAGCGTCCGCGCACCGCCTGCAGGGCTTCGTCGAAGTCGTCCGCCTCGGTGAGCGCGCGCACCTCGACGTCGTTGGCGAAGAGGATGTCGACATGGGTGCCGACGAGATCCCAGAACTCGTCACGGTGACGGTCGACGCAGAAGGGGTCGCTCAACGTGAACGCGACACGCCGGCCTGCCCCACGGGCGATCTCGGACGCCTTGACGATCGCGGCCTTGGCCTCGGGCCGGTCCCACAGGTACCCCTCGAGGTACGTGACGGCGGCGCTCGTGATGGTCTCCGCGTCGACGTCCTCGGGCCGGATGTCGGGCGCGATCCCGAGGTAGGTCGACATCGTGCGTTGCGCGTCGGGGGTCACCACCACTAGGCAGCGCCCCGTGGGGAGGCCGTCGGCGGCAGCCGGGGTGTCGAAGGAGACCCCGATCGAACGGAGGTCGTGGCGGAACACCCGGCCGAGCTGGTCGTCACGGACCTTGCCGACGAAGCAGGCACGGCCACCGAAACCGGCGACGCCGGCGACGGTGTTGGCTGCCGAGCCACCCGAGATCTCGGTGCCGGGCCCCATCGCCGCGTAGATCTCGTCCGAACGTTCGAGGTCGACCATCGTCATCGCGCCGCGCTCGATGCCGACCGCGTTGACGAAGGCGTCGTCCTCGTAGCTGAGGACGTCGACGAGCGCGTTGCCGAGCGCGACGACGTCGATGGTGGGCTGCATCGGGCGAGTGTAGAGAGGCCCGGTCAGGTCGCCGAACGCGGGCAACTAGAGTGGTCGCAGCCAGTCTTCGGAGCGACACGAGGAGGTGAGGCGCATGCATGGTGACGAACCCCCCAGTGCTGGTGCCCTTTCCTCCGAACGGACCGGGTACTGACCCACCGTTCCTCCCGCTGCCCACGGCAGTAGTCCGCCCGGCGTCTCCCACGGCAGCAACTCCAGCCGGCCTGCTCGCGCGGGCCGGGAGTACGGCGACAGGAGGTCGCCATGGTTCGCACGAGACCCCACCCCACCGCCGCCCTCCGCAGGCTCCGGCCGGGACGCACCGGCCTCACCGAGCTGGCGGCCGTCCGCGAGTCCCTGCTGTCTGTCGCCGCGCTCGTCGGCAGGCCGGTCTACAACCGCTTCGACGCCGAGATCGGCCGCCTCGTCGACGTGGTCGTGCGCCTCACCGGCGATGACGACTACCCGCCTGTGGCAGGCCTCGTCGTCAAGGTCGGCCGGCGCACCGCGTACATATCCGGCGCCCAGATCGACACCATCGACCACGACGGCGTGAGGCTGCGCTCGGCCAAGGTCGCGCTAGAGGACTTCGAGCGCCGTCCCGGAGAGGTGACGCTGACCCGCGACGTCCTCGACCACCAGCTCGTCGACGTCGACGGCGTCCAGGTGATCCGGGCGTCCGACCTCTACCTCGCGCTCGTCGCGACCGGCTACCGCCTCGTGGGCGCCGAGACCGGCTTCGGCGCCCTCGCGCGTCGCCTCGGACCATCGGCGTGGCGCCGGCGCCCGGTGCCGCGCCGCATGCTGGACTGGTCCCAGATCGAGCCGTTCGGGACGCCTCAGGCCCAGGTGCGCCTCCGTGGTGCCCGCGAGGATCTCCGCAAGCTGCGCCCGAGTGACGTCGCCGACCTCCTCGAGGATCTCACGGGCCCGGCACGCCAGGACCTCCTCGATGCCCTCGATCCCGAGGCAGCTGCGGATGCGCTCGAGGAGATGGAGCCCGACGAGCTCGAGGCGCTCCTGCGCGACCAGGTGCCCGAGCGCGCCGCGAGGCTGCTCGCGGAGATGGAGCCCGACGAGGCGGCCGACGCGCTGCGCTCCATGGGCGTCGAGGAGCGCCGGCGCATGCTCGCCTTGATGGAGCCCGGTGCCGCGGCCGAACTGCGCACGCTCCTCGGCCACGGTGCCGACACGGCCGGCGGGATCATGACCACGAGTGTCGTCATCGCCGAACCGACCGAGACGGTCGCTGCCCTGCAGCAGCGGCTCCGGACCCACGACGAGCATGCCGACGTGATCGACGCCGTCGCCGTCGTCGACTCCGGTGGCCGGCTCGTCGACGACGTCATGCTGTTCTCGCTGCTGTGCGCGCGGCCGGAGACGCAGATGAGCGAGCTCGCGACCGACGAAGGCCCGTCGCCGGTGCACCTCGACGCCCCGGTGCCCGAGCTCGCCCACGCCTTCGTCGACGCACGCCGCTCGTCGCTGGTGGTCGTCGACGCCGACGGGCGCCCGGTGGGACGCATCCTCGCCGACGACATCGTCGACGCGCTCCTACCCGACCGCGGCCGGTTCCACTTCCCGCGCATGTTCGAGTGAGGATGCAGGCGTGGCCGACGACACCGCCCGCACCCAGGCTGCGCCTGCGCCCACGGCTGCCGCGGATCCGGTAGCAGCACCGCCGGCGGCGCGCCGGCGCGGTTTCCTGCGCGGTGGTGGGCTGCGGCGCTTCGGCTGGCGTGAATGGCTGATGGTGCTCGGCCCCGGCGTGGTCGCTGCGAACGCCGGCAACGACGCCGGCGGCATCGCGACGTACGCCTCGGCGGGCGCCGAGTTCGCCTACCGCACCCTCTTCGTGATGACGCTGCTCACGGTCGCGCTCGTGGTCGTCCAGGAGATGGTCGCCCGCCTCGCCGCCCACACCGGCAAGGGCCTCGGCGCCCTGATGCGCGAGGAGCTGCCGCTGCGCACCACCGGCTTCGCGCTCACGTGCCTCTTCGTGGCGAACGCAGGTCTCGTCGTGAGCGAGTTCGCCGGACTTGCCGCGGCCTTCGAGCTCTTCGGCGTCCCGCGCTACGTGGTGGTGCCGATCGCCGCGGTCGGCATCTGGTCGCTTGTGCTCTTCGGCAACTACCGCTATGCCGAGCGCGGGCTCCTGATCCTCGCGCTCGCGTTCGTGGCGTACCCGATCGCAGCGGTCCTCGCCCATCCCGACTGGTCCCAGGTGGCACGCAGCGCTCTGTGGCCGCACTTCGACTGGGACCGCCAGTTCCTCCTGCTCGTGGTCGCGCTGATCGGAACGACGATCACCCCGTACATGCAGTTCTACGGAGCCGGTGCGGTGGCCGACAAGGGTGGCGGACCCGACACCTACCGCCTCGCCCGCGTGGACGCCGTGACCGGTTCCCTCGCCGCCAACCTGGTGAGCGCCTGCATCATCATCGCCACGGCTGCTGCGATCGGCGGCACCGGCCCCCTCGACTCCGCCGCCGAGGCGGCCTCGGCGCTGGAGCCCGTCGCCGGCGCCTTCGCGCAGCAGCTCTTCGCGATCGGCCTCATCGGTGCGTCGGCACTGGCAGCAGTCGTCGTGCCGCTCTCGACCGCATATGCGATCGGCGAGGCCGTCGGCGTCGAGCGGTCCGTGTCGCGCACCTTCCGCGAGGCCCCGTTGTTCCTGGGGCTGTTCACGGGGCAGATCGTGATCGGCGCCGCGGTGTCGCTGCTGCCCGGCAACCTCATCGACGTGCTGATCGGCACCCAGGTCCTCAACGGCCTGATCACACCGATCATCCTGTCGTTCATCCTCGTGCTCGCCAACCGGCGATCGGTGCTCGGCGACGCCGCCAACGGGCCGGTCATCCGGGTGCTGGGCGTCGCTATCGTCACGGTGGTGGGTGTCCTCTCGCTCGCGGTCGTCGGCCAGGCGCTGCTGGGGATCGGCTGATGGCCGTCCTCTCGGTCCGCGACCTCACGAAGCGCTACGGTGCCCGCACCGTCGTCGACACCCTCGCCTTCGACGTCCCCGAGGGGACCGTGTTCGGCCTCCTCGGCCCCAACGGCGCCGGGAAGACGACCACGATCCGCCTCGCGCTCGGCCTCGTGCGCCCGGCGGCCGGCACGGTCGAGATCCTCGGTCGCCGGCTCGGCTCCCGCGACTACCACCGGTCACTGCACCAGGTCGGCTCCCTGATCGAGGGACCTGCGCTGTACAAGGCGCTCAGCGGGAAGCGCAACCTCGAAGTGCATGCGCGCTATCTCGGCCTCGACGGCGCCGACCGGCGCATCGCGGAGGTCCTCGACCTCGTCGGGCTCACCGGCCGCGAACGCGAAAAGGTCAAGCGCTACTCGCTCGGGATGCGCCAGCGTCTCGGACTCGCACTCGCGCTGCTGCCGAACCCGCGGTTGCTGATCCTCGACGAACCCACCAACGGCCTCGATCCAGCCGGCATCGTGGAGTTCCGCGAGCTGATCCGCCGCTTCCCCGAGACCGGCATCACGGTGATGCTCAGCTCGCACCTCCTCGGCGAAGTCCAGCAGGCGTGCGACCACGTGGGCATCATCAACTACGGCCGCATGGTCATGGCGGGACCGACCGCCGAGGTGGTGGCGTCCGCAGCTGCAGGTGCGGGCCGCTCGTATCTGGTCGAGGTCGACCCGGCGGACCTGCCGCGTGCGCTCGAGGTCCTGACCCCACTCGGCACCCCTGCCGCCGCGGTCGACTTCCGCACGGTCCACGTCGCCACGGGTGGGTTGGACGGACGTGCGCTCGCGTGGCACCTCAGCGGTGCCGGCATCTATCCCGAACAGATCCGACGCCACGAGGAGACCCTCGAGGACGTGTTCCTGCGACTCACGGCAACACCGCCGCCGCCCGGTCCCGGCTCGATCGGTGGTGCCTGATGCTGCGCGCCGAGCTCCTGAAGATCCGCAGCCACAAGCTCCCGTGGATCGTGTTCGGGATCTACGCCGGCCTGCAGTTCCTCAACGGCTTCCTGGCGGGGTTCCTCGGCGAGGACCGCGTGTACGACCCCACCCTCATCCCGTTCTTCGTGAACGCAGCTTTCGGACTCGTGTTCACGTTCGTCTTCGCCGGATGGATGGGTGGCGCCGAGTTCGGCTGGGCGACATGGCGCGTCGTGCTCGGCCGCGACGACCGTCGCAGCCTCCACTTCGCCACCAAGGTCGCGGTCCTTCTGATCTTCGTGGGCGCCGGAGTCCTCGTGGCGGTGACGGCGGGTGTCGTCGGTTCGATCCTGGGAGCGACAGCGCGTGGCGCGACACTGACCTTCGCCGACATCGGTCCCACGATCGCCGGAGCAGCGCTGTTCCAGCTCGTCTACTCGCTCGTGGGCTTCGGTCTCGGCATGGCCACGCGCAGCACCGCCGTCGCGATCTCGGTCGGGATCGGCTTCTTCCTCGTCGTCCAACAGGTCGTGGCCATAGTCGAGAAGCTCCGTCCCTTCATGCTCTCGGTGGCGCTCGCCAACGTCACAGTCCTGAACAGCACCGGCGGCGACATGTCCACGATGCACATGAGCGCGCTGCGGGGCTGGCTCACGATCGCCGCGTGGGTGCTCGTCGCCGTCGGCGTCGCGTGGGCGAGCTTCGTCCACCGCGACATCGCCGAGTCCTAACCGCTCGACGCGGCTGACCCGTGTCCCGCAGCGGGCCGCACCTGGACCCGCGCGGCGAACACGGGCCCGCCGCCGAGGTCGTTGGGATCCTGCTCGGTGAGGAGGTTCGCACCGGACCCGCCTGGCAGATCCGCGTGCCACCAGTTCGAGTAGAGCATCGCGGTGCCGGGGGCGACGTCGTCGGAGACGGTGGCGTCGACAGCGATGCTCCGGGCGCCGTTGGACAGCTGCACGAGATCACGGTCGGCGATCCCGCGGGCCGCGGCGTCGGCGGGGGACAGGTGCACCAGCGGTGACCCGGCGGCACGGCGGAGCCGCTCGTGGTTCACGAACGACGAGTTGAGGAAGTGGTGCGACTTGGGGGTGACGAGCGCGAGCGTCGTCGGGTCGGCGTCGTGGTCACGCGCCTGCGGCAGCGGGTCGAGCCCGAGGCCGGCGGCGAGGCCGTCGTCGAGGCGGAGCATCACGCGTGCCGTGTCCGCCCGCGGCGGGGGGGTGACCTTGGCCCATCCGCGCTCGCGCAGCGACGCGCGGACGCCGTCGGGGTAGTCGCTCAGGTACTGCGCCAGCAGGTCCTCGTCGCCGTCGGCGAAGGCAGAGTCGGCGAAACCCATGCGCGCGGCGAGACGGCGGAAGATCTCGGTGTTCGGCAGCGCCTCGCCCTGTGGTGCGACAGCAGGACGGTTGAGGGTGAGGTAGCGGTGTCCCCACGACCACATCACGTCGAGGTGCTCGAGTTGGGTCGTCGCGGGGAGCACGACGTCGGCGTATGCAGCGGTCTCGGTCAGGAACTGGTCGATGACGACGCTGAAGAGGTCGTCGCGGCCCAGGCCCGCACGTACCGCGGCGCTGTCGGGCGCGATCACCGCCGGGTTGGAGTCGTACACGACGACCGCCGCAACGGGCGGACCGTCGAGGTCGCCGGCGAGGGCGCGGCCGAGCTCGACCATGTTCACCGACCGCCGCAGCCCAGGTGGGCGCAGGTCGTCGCCGACGAAGGACGCAGTGCCCTGGCTGAAGTTCGAAGCGCTGTGGACGTGCACTCCTCCGCCACGGTGCCGCCATGCTCCGGTCACCGCCGGCAGGGCCAGGATCGCACGGAACGCCTGTCCGGCGTCGGCGTGGCGCTGCGCCCCCGGGCCTGTCTTCACGAAGCCGGGCTTGGCGTTGGCCCACAGGCGTGCGAAGGCCACGATCTCGTCCTCGGCGAGTCCTGTGGCGACCGAAGCCCGTGCGGGCGTCCACTCCAGCGCGCGGTCACGGAGCTCGTCTCCACCCACGCAATGGTCGGCGAGGAACCCCGAGTCCTCGAGGCCCTCGGCGAAGACGACGTGGACGACGGCGAGCGCGAGAGCGGCGTCGGAGCCGGGGCGCAGCTGCAGGTGGACGTCGGCTGCACGCGCGGTCTTGGTCCGCACCGGATCGACGCACACGAGTGTGCCACCGTGCTTGCGCACGGCCTGCATGAACGGCCACATGTGCAGATGCGTGGAGAACATGTTCGCACCCCACGCCACCGCGACCTCGGCATGAGGGACGTCCTCGATGTCGGTCTCGGGCCAGCCCGGGTAGGTGATGCCGTAAGCCCAGCCGCCGGTGGCGTAGCAGATCGTCCCCTCGAGGTCGCTCGCGCCGAGGCGGTTGAAGAAACGCCGGTCCATCGACGCGCCCTGCAACACCCCCTGGGTGCCCATGTAGCGGTAGGGGAGCACCGCTGCGCCGCCAAAACGGTCGACAGCCGCCTCGAGGCCGGCGGCCACCTCGTCGAGCGCCTCGTCCCAGGACACCACGCTGAAGCGTCCGCTGCCCTTGGGGCCGGTGCGCACTTGGGGCTGCAGCAGCCGGTCGGGGTGGTAGAGACGCTCCTGGTAGTCCTTGACCTTCACGCACAGGTGTCCGGCGGTGACTGGGTGGCCCCTGGCGCCGCGCACCCGCGTGACGACGCCGTCCTCGACCGTTGCGACCCATGCGCACGTGTCCGGGCAGTCGTGGGGGCATCCGCCCACGACGTCGGTGGATGCTGCGGCGGGCACCATGTCACGAGGCTACGTGCTCGGGCGTTCAGGTGCCGTCGCCGTCGATGTCGGGCTCCTGCGGTTGGTCGAGGTCCGGCTCCACGGACACGATCGGGCGCGCCGACACCGCGAGTCCGAGCTGGGCCGCCACTCCGTTCCAGTCGACGTAGCGATGGAACAGGGGTTCGTCACCTTTGTCCAGGTCGACGATCGTGACACCGCGCACGGTCACGCGCCTTCCCGTGGCGGCGATGCCGGCGATCGGATTCGTGTGCGTACCCGTGAACTCCCACGCCACGGTGCCGAAGCGGTCGTCGGCGACCACCGGCACAGCGGTCTCCAGGTCCGGTCCTGCGACGAACCCACGGTCGCCACCGGAGTCGAACCACCGGCCCATGCCGTCCTCGACGTCTTGTTGCACCTCGGCCAGGGCGCGTTCGGCGATCTCCGCGCTCATGGTGATCCTCCCTTCACACCGGTCGCCCGCCCGGCAGCACGCCGCCGTAGATCTCCGACGGGGCCACGACGACGACCGGACCCGTGCTCTCGCACGTGGCCCCGAAGACCGGTTCCTGCCACCGACCCCGTCCCGACGCCCGCAGTGGCTGCACTGCCGCGGGTTCGTTGTGGAGGTGGGTGACGACCCACATGCCGTGTTCACCCGTTGCACTCTTGGGATCGATCTTGAACGGCGTGTTCGGTTTGGACGGCTGCGCGGGCACGGGGCTCGAGTTGACGGGCGCGCCGTTGCCCGGGGTCGCGATGACGACGGTGACCTGCCCGTCGCGTCGTCCGCCTCCGTGCCTGCGCCATGTGACCCATCCCTCCAGCCACGGCTGCGGGCACTTCCAGAAGAACTCGACTGGCCAGCGCCGCGCCGCCGTCCTCGGGTCGGCCAAGGTCGCGCCGTGAGCAAGCCCGAGGGCCACCTCTGCAGCACGGATGAACGTCTCACGCAGGATGGCGTCGGCGTCGCCGTACCACTGGTGCCACTCGCCGGTCTGGCTCACGGTGCCGTAGGCGGGCTGTTCCCAGCCACCGGCGACGTCGGCTTCGGTGTGGCCGAGCCAGTGCTCTCTGACGTGGGCCTTCAGCGCCGCGTTCGTGAAGGCAGGCGACGCCACGTTCGGGGACGACAGAGGACCGGCCTGCCCGCCGGTCTCCTCGAGGCGGCTGGCAGGATTCCTCAAGCTCACGAGAGCGTCGTAGAGGGTGGCCTCGTCCGCGTCGGCGAAGCTCTCGATGACGCTCAGGTACGGGCCCTTCTCCAAGTGGTACGGCATACCGGGCATCGTCGGCCCCCCGTGGTGATGGACGCGCGGGCAACACACTAACCGGCCGCCGGAACCGGCGGGCGTACGGCGACCGCGACGTGCAGCTCCGTCGGCTCGGGCAGTCCCTTCAGCTCCGCAGGCCCGATGGACTCGAAGGTCGCGGCGTCACCGGCCGCATCGCGCACCGCGGTCGTGGCCAGGACCCGGCCGCCGCCGGCCTGTTCGCACACCCTGCTGGCGGTAAACACTGCAAGGCCGAAGAGGTCCGATCCGACTGCCAGCGGCCGGCCCGCAGCGAGTCCGATCTTGATCACCAGAGGGGTCTCGACGTGTCCGGCGTTGCGTCGCTCCATGTCGGACTGCACCGCGAGTGCGCATCTCACGGCCGACTCGGCCGACGCGAACCAGGCGCAGATGCCGTCACCGGTGTGCTTGAACTCGACGCCGTCGCTCTCCACGAGCCGGTCGCGCACGACCTGGTCGTGCTCGCTCAGCAGCTGCAGCCACCGCCGGTCACCTGTCCGCACGATCATCCGCGTCGAGCCCTCGATGTCGGAGAAGAAGATGACGCGCTCGCGGCCCCACAGCTCGGGGTCCGCACCGGAGTGAGCCTGCGCCACGCGCAGGTACGACATGAGCCCGAGGTCGTCGAACGTGGCCGCAGCCGCGGTGAGCAACTGCCGCGACTCCTCGATGCCGGAGTCGCCACCTCCCGGCCCGTCGCGCCGCAACAGCACCACCTCCACCCGGAGGCGGGCGAGCTCGACGCGGGCTCCGGTGGACGTCGCGATCCGGATGGCCTGGTCGAGCCGCGCTGCCGCGTCTGCCCAGCATCGCCGAGCGCGGGTCGCGAACACCAGCACGCGGGGCAGGAAGATCGGCCAGAACGGCGACCACATGACGCCACTGTCGACGAGGCGCTCCAGGGCTTCACAGCACGCCGCCGCCATGTCCTCGTCGCGCGTTATCGACGCGACCTCGGCCTGGCTCGCAAGGAGTGCGAGCGTGAACAGGTTCGGTGTCACCGCCGGCGACACCGGCCTCGGGACCTCACCGCCTCCCGTGCCGCACACCGCGTCGACCAGCACGTGAGCGTGACCGGCCGGGATGCCGGCGTCGCGTTCGAGGGCGTCGATTGCGGCATGGGCCCCGAAGGCGTCTCCACACGCAGCCTTGACGCATGCACGCGCCGGGTAGAGGAGGGGGAGGGCCGAGCCGTAGCTGGAGCGGGTGTATGCGCGGACACCGGCTGCGACGGCTCGCTCCGTCTCGGCCGTTCGCCCTGCTGCCGTCGCGATCGCTGCCCGGATGCCTGCTGCGAGGGTCATCTCGGCCCAGTCGTGGTGTGCGCCGGCCTCGGCGGCGGCATCTGCCACCTCCGTCGACGCGCGCTCGAGCTCACCACGCATGAGCAGCACGAGCGGCAGCCGGCCCTGACCCCAGGAGTCGAGCCAGACGTCGTCGAGCCGGCGGGCGGCGTCGCGGCTCCGCCTGAACGCCAGCTCGGCCTCGTCGAGGTGGAGCCGGCCCATCGCGATCAGTCCGGCGGCGAACTCGGCCCTCGCGGTCAGGTCGTCGTCGTCCTCGGCGGCCGCGAGCGCACGCGCTCTCTCGCCGTGATCGGCGCCGGTGTCGAAGTCGCCGCCGATGAAGCAGCGCTCGGCGAGCTGTGCCTCGGCGCGCGCCTGCAGCCCGGGGTGATCGCTTCCGACCTCCTCTATCAGCCTCTGCAAGGCCGACGGTGACCCGACGGTGGTCGCCACCGCTCCGTGGAACCAGCGTGCCCGGTCGGCGAGAAGCTCGGCATAGCCGAGCCGCGCCACGTCACCGATGGTGCGTGCAAGCCCGGCCGCGACCTCGCATCGCTGCACTGCGGACACGTAGTCGTGCTGGCGCACATGGGCTTCGGCGGCACTGCAGAGCATTGCGAGGCGCTCCGCGGGCGTGACCGCGTCGACGTGGCACGCCTGTTCGAGTGCACTGTCGTAGTACCTGGCGGCCTCGACCCATGCGCACCTCGCGAACGCGGCGTTGCCGGCCGGGAGCACGTGGGCGAGCACGCGTGCGGGATCGGCCGCAGCCGCGCCTGCGCGGAGGTGCTGCGCCACGAGCGCCGCCGCCCTCGCGCTGCCTGCAGTGGCAAGTGGTTCGAGGCGGTCGGCGATCTCGACGTGGTCCCGCGCGACCTGCACCGTCGGGTGAGCGTGGACGAGGACCTGACGCACCTGAGGATGGGCGAACATGCAGTGCTCGCCGTCGACGATCACGAGTCCGGCGTCGGCACCCTCTTGCAGCAGCTCGCGCAGCGGCGCAGCCTCGAGATCCGCTGCCGCGCCCCATTCCGTGCTCGAGCCATCACCGACGAGCGCGGCCATCGCCAGCATCTGGCGGCATTGCCGCGACACGGCGTCGATGCGCGTCCCGAGCTCCGCGTCCAGAGTCGAACCCGCGGGGCTGACGCTGCGGCCCGGGCGCAGGCGCAGGTCGCCCGCCACCACCTCAATCGCGTCGGAGGCGACGAGGCGGCGCAGGACGGTCTCGACCATGTACGGATTGCCCTCGCAGTGCTCGTCGAGCGCCGAGACGAGAGTGGGGGAGGGGCGCGTGCCTGAGAGTGCGGCCACGAGCTCCGTCACACCGAGCTCGTCGAGGCCCTCGAGCGTCGTCGTGGACCCGTCGAGCTCGCGGGTCATCTTGTCGATGACCGACCGCACCTGCCCGTCGTTCGGCACAGGACGGTGTGACACGAGGATGAGCAGGGGAGTGGCGGTCGTGACGGCCTCGTCGGCGACGACCACCGCCACGTGGCCGAGGAGGTCGAGCGTGGCGGGATCGGCCCAGTGCAGGTCGTCGATGACGAGGACCGTGGGTCGTGTGCGCGCGGCTGCCAGCAGGAGGCGTGCCGTCGCCAGGAAGAGACCGACCGTGCCCGAACTGCCGGCACCGGGACGGGGATCGGGTCCCGACCATGCCGCAGCGGAGCCGATGCAGCCCGCCACGGCGTCGAGGTCCTCGGGCGCAGCACCCGTGGGTGGAGCGGCGAGCAGGTGGTCGAAAGCCTCAGCCAGTGCGTGATAGGGCATCCAGACGTCCGCCTGGCACGTCCCCAGCAGCGCGCGGGCACCTGACCTCTGCGCGTCCGCCGCGAACTCGCGCACCAACCGCGACTTGCCGATGCCCGCCACACCTTCGACCACTACGACACCGGGCACCCCCTCGATCGCGCCGCCGAGGGCGTCCTCGAGCAGGCTGGCCTGCGACGCGCGGCCGATGGTCGGGGCCCGACGGATCCTGAGGGCCGAGGACACTGCGGTGGTCGATCAGTCGAAGCCCCTCAGACGTCGCGCCCCGCCATGCGGTACGTCTCCTCACCGATGTCGGGGTCGTACCAGTGCTGCTGGTCGACGACGCGGGCGAGGTCGGCGAGGTGGAACATCGCGGCCGCGGTGTCGGGCTTGGGCAGCCGGTCGAGGTCGGCGATGCTGTCGGCCTCGGTCAGGATCGCGATGCGGTCGGGCGTCTCCCAGAAGAAGCGGGAGTTCCTGATCCCCTCACCGCCTCGCAGCGCGCAGCACCAGGCATACGCGGCTTCGGCCACCTCCGCTCTGCCGGCTGAATCCCTGCGCTCGCAGTGCACGACCATGATCGCCATCGTCGCCCTCCTGGGTTGGCCGATCCCAGTCATACCGCGGCGACGCACCGCTGTCGACGGCGATGGGGGTGTGTGATCCTCAGCGCTCCTGGATGCTACACACCTTCCACTTGCCGTCCTCTTGGACGAGCTGGGCGTCGACGGTCTTGGTCACACCCTTGGTGAAGGTCAAAGTGCCCGACGCCTTCCCGGTGGAGTTCTCGATGCTGCTCGACGAGATGTTGTAGGACTCGATCGTTCCCCGGGTCGGCTCGAGCGCCTCGAGCTGGGAGTCGAGTGAGTCGAGCTCACCCGACGTGATGAGCTCGTTGCACGACACTGACTTGATCGCGGCCGTGTCGCCGCTCTTGAGCGCCGCCAGGAACTCGTTGGTGGCGTCGGCGGGGCCGCTCACGGAGTTGACGAACAGGATCACGATGACCACGACCACGGCTATCAGGGCGAGCGGGATCCCGACCGCGAGACCGATGATCAGCCCCGTGCGCTTCTTCTTCGGTTGGGGTGGCACTCCGTATCCCGGCGGCGGCCCACCTGCGGGAGGCGGGTAGCCCTGGGAACCCTGTTGTGGGTAGCCGGGTTGAGCCGGAGGCATCGGCGGCGGCTGCGGCCCCGGAGGTCCCTGGGGACCTTGAGGAGGTTGTGGGTTCTGAGGGTCGGTCACGACGCAAGCCTCCGGTCCGCGGGAGAGGAGGCACAAGTCTGTCACACGTCGCACCGGGAACGGCGCAGATCCGGGCCAAATCACTAACTTGACATAACGTACATTATCGGCGTCGCAGGGGGAGAGCTGGCGTGACGTGTGACGACGCGGATGTTGGAGCGTGACGCGGCCAGGACGTGGACTTTGGAGCACGTGGCGGCCACATGTGGCCGCCACGTGCTCCAACAGGCGCTGAATCAGCGTTTCAGGCCCAACGCGGCGCCGTTCCCGGTGAGCAGCAGGGAGAAGTCGACTTCGGGGTGATCATGCGACCAGCGCTGCAGGACCTGCTGCGCGCCGGGGCGCAGCTCGTCGTCGACGAGGACACGTGCGCCAGGCGCGAGCCGCCCGGCCATGACGTCGAGGGCGGGACCGCGTGCGAGCGGTGACGTCCCTGCCGTCGGCGGGCCGTCGACGACGAGCAGG
>JAIBAC010000297.1 GCA_019695375.1 Acidimicrobiia bacterium | reverse complement strand
GGCCGTCTTCACCCGCCGAAGGCCCCACGAGATCCGCTGAGCGTTCGGCCGGACGGGCCTGAGGGCCGTGAGGAGCGCCCACAGCGCTCGGTGGCGGATCACGGCCGGGATCACGGCGCGTGGCCTTCCCGGAGAAACACGCGATCCGGTGGCACCGCCAGAATCGGCGTCGAACAGGCGGCGGGGAGCTCGAGCGCTCTCGCTCGCGCCGAGCGGAGCGAGCGGAGCGGCGCGAAGGAGCGCAGCGACGCAGCGAAGCGCAGCGAGCGCAGCGACAGCCGCGGAACGAGGAGGGAGGCTCGTCCGGCTCTGCCGGACGAGGGAGGCCGCGTATCGGCCTCCCAGAAAATCAGAATCGGAAGCGGGCTTCGAGGCGCAGCACGTGCTCCACGTCCGCGACCAGCGCGCCCGGCACGTGCTCGCGCTGCGTTCCGGCGTACACGAGCGAGAAGATGCCGACGTTCCGGTAGAAGAACCAGTGCAGCGCCGCGCGGTACTGCAGGAGCTCGGGCTGGTACTGCACGCCGCTCGGGGTCGTGCGCCCGCCGGGCACGTTCGAGTAGCCGAGCGGGTGGTAGAAGCCGCCGACGTCCGCCGCGAGGAGCAGCGTGCGCGGCACGAGCAGCGCCGCGACGCTCACGTTGAACGCCGTCTGCATCGCGCCGTAGTCGAGGATGTAGCGGGAGTAGCTCTCGCCACGCACCTCGAAGTGCCAGAAGCGCCAGACCGCGAGCGCGTGCCACGCGACCGCCTGCTCGTTCGGCAGCGTGTCGAACTTGCCGCCGAGCAGGAACGCGAGCGTGAGCGGGACCGGCGTGTAGAGGTACGGGTTGTCGCCGATGCGGTCGTAGTGACCGATCGCGTCGAGCTGCAGCGCGCCGCCCGCCGTCCACGCGAAGTTGCGGTCGTCGGCGCTGAAGAAGCGCCCGCCGACCGAGCTCGAGAACTGGTTCGAGCCCGCCGCCGCGAACAGGCGGAAGCGCACCATGCCGTCGTCGTCGATCGGGCCGCCCGTCTCGACCACCACGCCGTTGCCCTGCTCGAACGCGCTCGCCATGTAGTTGGCGGGGTCGAGGAAGAGCTGGCGCGCCGCCGAGATGATGCGGATCGTCGAGAGCGTGCCCGAGCCGCTGTTCATCTGCAGGTAGTGGCCGCGGCTGCTGATCGGGATCTGGAAGGCCACGAACGAGAGGCGGAACGAGTCGTCGAGGCGCGCGCTCAAGAGGAAGAACGACTGCTGGATGCCCGGAATCTGACCGAGGGCGCGCAGCTGGATGAGCGTGATGCCCGCCTCGGGCCGGTTGCCCTGGTACTCGCCGTCGAGGCCGTAGTTCAGGGTGAGGCGGCCGCCCGCGCCGGCGACGACCGAGAAGCGGATCCCGGCGTGCGAGGTGCACACGGTGACCGAGGGATCGAAGCGGCAGCCGACGTCGGCGCAGTCCATCTGCCCGTCGAGGTCGTTGTCGATGCCGTCGGCGCACGTCTCGTCGCTGCGCTCTCCGTCGCGGTCGGTGCCCGTGCCGATCAGGTCCTCGAGGCTCTGCCCCGGCCCGAGCTCGGGCAGCTCGTCGGCGCCCGAGGGCGTCGTGGTCACGGCCGAGGACGCGCCGCCCCAGCTGCCGCGGCACGCGCGGATCTCGGGGATCTGACAGTCCTGGTCGTCACAGTCGGTGAACCCGTCGCCGTCGTTGTCGAGCCAGTCGCGGCAGGCTTCTTCGGTGTTCTCGTCGCGCCCGCCGGCCTCGCAGTTGCCCGAGTCGAAGCAGTCGGCATCCGCGCAGTCGGCGAGGCCGTCGTGATCGTCGTCCTCGTGGTTGGCGCAGTTGTGCTCGGTCGTCGCGGCCGGCACGACCGACATCACCGGGGGCGGCGGCGTCTGGGCCACGATCTCCGGCGCCGTCGTTCCATCCTGCGCGGCCGCGGGCGAGGCCACGAGCGCCAGCGCGAGGCCGAGGAGCACAGCGAGGCTGCGCGAGGTCGAACCGATCATCGAGGGAGCAGAGGTCATGCGTGGGGCTCTCGGGGTCGGAGGCGCAGAAGAGAAGCTCGAAGGGATCACATGCCGGCGTCGGCGCCGGTCGTGCCCGCGTCACGGTCGGGATAGAGGACGTAGAGCGGCGTGCCGCAGACGAGGCCGCGCTCCCCGCGCTGCGCCAGGCAGAGCGCCTGGGTCAGCGGGTTGTAGTTGCAGTCCCAGTCTTCGCAGTCGGTGAAGCCGTCGCGGTCGTTGTCGAAGCCGTCCGAGCAGTCCGCGAGCGAGATGCTCTCCTGGCAGGGCGTGCGCACGCGGCCGGTGTCGGGGTCCGAGTCCACGACCGTGCGGCACGAGCGATCGGCGCAGTCCGCGTAGCGGTTGTCGTCGTTGTCGATGCCGTCGGTGCACGCCGCGAACGTCGACTCGGTGTGCATGCGGCAGTACGCGGTGATGTCGGGATCGCCGAGACCCGTGCAGCTGTTGTCGGCGCAGTCGGTGTAGCCGTTGCGGTCGTTGTCGACGCCGTCGGTGCACTTGGCGACCGTGTTCTCGGCGATCTCGGCGCAGTGCGCGATCGCCTCGGCGCTGGCGCCGTTGGCGGAGAGCGTGCAGTTGCGGTCGCGGCAGTCGATGTACGTGTTGCCGTCGTTGTCGATGCCGTCGCTGCACGCCTCGAGGCTGTGCTCGGCGTGCGCGTCGCAGTACGCGATGGCCTCGGCGCTCGCGCCACGATCGGCGCGCGTGCAGCCGAAGTCGGCGCAGTCGGCGAACCCGTTGTGGTCGTCGTCGATGCCGTTGCTGCACTCGGCCGCCGAGTGCTCGGTGCCAGGCGGACACGCGGCATTCGTGAAGCAGTCCGAGTCGAAGCAGTCGGTCTGGCCGTCCCCTTCGTCGTCGATGCCGTCCGTGCAGTTCGTCTCGACGCACCTCGGGTCGGCCATGCAGTCGCGGTCGAGGCAGTCGGTGAAGTCGTCGCCGTCGTTGTCGACGCGGTCGCGGCGGGCGCGCTCGGCGGCGCAGACGGTGATGAAGTTCACCGCCGCCTGGCTGCAGCCGTTGTCGTGGCAGTCGACGAAGCGGTTCTGGTCGTCGTCGATCCCGTTGCTGCAGCTGATGTCGTCGAACTCGAGGTAGCAGCAGAGCTCCTGGATCTGCGCGCAGTCGGAGTCGCCGCAGTCGAAGTTGCCGTCGAGGTCGTTGTCG
>JAIBAC010000051.1 GCA_019695375.1 Acidimicrobiia bacterium | reverse complement strand
GCTCGCTCCGCGGCTCTCAGAGCCAGGGCGGTCGCTTCCGGTTCGTAGCGACGCATTCGGTCCCCCGTGGTCGGCTCGGTCGCGCCTGTGAGCGTGCGCTCGGGCCGCAAGCCGCTGCCGTCGCCGGTCCGCGAGAAGAAGTACAAGGCGCGGCGCTGGGTCCGGACGGGGATGTTCGGCTTCCTGATCCTCCTCCTCGTCGTCTCCGGCGGCGCCTATGCCGCTTACATGTACGGCGAGGACGTGTGGCGTTCGATCCCGATCGAGGAGTCGGTGTCACGCAACGGCGTCCTCGACGCCCCCGCAGCGGATGAACCGGTCACGGTGCTGCTCGTGGGCAGCGACACACGCAGCCTCGACGATGCCGACACCAAGGCGTACGGGTCTGCGTCGAAGGTGGGCGGCCAGCGCTCCGACACGATGATGCTCTTCCACGTTGACCCCAAGGCCGGCCACACGTGGGTGCTGTCGTTGCCTCGCGACCTGAAGGTCGACATCCCCGGTCACGGGACCCAGAAGATCAACGCCGCCTTCAACTGGGGTCCCGACGTGCTCGTCGAGACCATAAGGGGGTTCACGGGCATCCCCGTCAACCACTACGTGGAGGTCAACTTCGAGTCGTTCGTAGGCATCGTCGACGCCCTCGGCGGCTACGAGGTGTGCCTCGATTCGGACACGCGCGACACGGTGCTGTTGTGGAAGCTCTCGGCCGGCTGCCACCAGCTCGACGGACAGGCGTCGCTGGCCTACGTGCGCTCACGTCACTACCAGTGGAAGGATCCGACGACCGGCAAGTGGAAGGGCGAGGGTGACGGCGACATGGGCCGCATCAAGCGCCAGCAGGAGTTCATGCTCAACATGGCAGGCCGCCTCGCCGGACCCGGCTCGCTGTCCAACATCGGCCAGTACCAGTCGATCGCGCAGGAGTACCTCAAGCTCGACTCGGGCTTCGACTTCGGGACGGCGCTGTCACTGTTCCGCACGATGACGCCGCTCTCGCCCGAGAAGGTCGAGTTCGTCCAGATGGACTGGGGTTACGAGACGGGCAAGGACGGCGCCTCCTACGTGATCCCGACGCCGCAGGCGATGGAACAGATTGCCCGGCTCCGCGTCGAAGCCGGTGTCGAGCCGCCGCCGACGACGGCCGCGGCGGGAACCGGTCCGGCTGCCGCCGCGGCGCCACCGCCGCCGGGTGTGACGCCGGCGAACGTGAGCGTCAAGGTCCTCAACGCGTCCGGCAACGCCGGCCTCGCGTCACGGATGCGGGTCTACCTGCGCACGCTGGGGTACAACGTCGTCGACATCGGCGACAACGACAAGAAGCTCAAGGAGACCCAGATCGTCCAGGCGGGCGGCGCCGAGGACAAGGCCGCGCTGGTGGCCGGTCAGCTCGGCTACGGATCGGTCCAGACCGGGACGGCCTCCGGTGCCGACGTCGTTCTCATACTCGGCTCCGACGCCAAGGAGCCCAAGTAGCCCTGCGTCCGGACGGGCGGGGCGCGGGGCCGCGGGCGACGGTCCTGGGCGCGTGCGGTGCGGCACCCGTAGGATCGGTGAGCCGGCTCTTCCGACACGGGCATCTCGTCCGGTCCCGCCCCGGTACGCCCGGTCATGAAGCCTCGTCACACGGAGGGGAGATCACATGAGGGTCGCAGTCTTCGGAGCCGCGGGCCAGCTCGGCCGCGAGCTCGTGCGCGCGTTCTCCGGTTCCCACGCGGTCTCGGCGTTCACACGCGGTGACTGCGACGTCGCCGACTTCGAGGCCGTGATGGCGGCCTGTCTCGCCACCGGTCCCGAGCTGATCCTCAACGCCTCGGCGATGACCACCGTCGACGCCTGTGAGAAGGACGTCGACACCGCCTTCGCCATCAACGCGATGGGCCCGCGCAACCTCGCCCTCGCCGCCAACCACCTCGGCGCCACGCTGGTGCACATCTCCACCGACTACGTCTTCGATGGCACCGCCGATCGTCCGTACGACGAATGGGACCGTCCCAACCCGATCAGCGTGTACGGGCGTTCGAAGCTCGGCGGCGAGCGCGACGTCCTCGACCTCGCGGACCGCAGCTACGTCGTGCGCACCGGTGTCGTGTTCAGCACCAAGGCACCCAACTTCGCGCTCGCGATCCTCGACCGCGGTGGGTCCGGCGACGAGGCGCTCGCTGTGGTCGCCGACCAGATCGGTTCGCCCACCTACGCCCCGCACCTCGCCGCCGGGATCAAGGCACTCGTGCTCACCGGCCGCTACGGCCTCTACCACGCCGCCGGTGCGGGCGCGTGCAGCCGCTCCGACATGGCGCGTGTGCTGCTCGAAGCCGCAGGACACGACCCTGCGCGGGTCCAGGACGTGACCAGCGACGTGATGGCCGAGGCGTACCCCGCACCGCGGCCCAAGATGGCGGCACTCGAGTGCCGTGCGTGGCGCCTCGCGGGCCTCGAACCGCTGCCGCCGGCGCAGGACGCGGTCGCGGCCCTCGTCGCGGAGCTCGGCCTGCCGTCGCTGCCGCCGAACGTGGCGCCCGCGCCAGAGCCCGCTGCCGCGGCGCCGGAGCCCGATCCCGTGTCGCCGCCGCCACCGGCATCGGCACCGGCATCCGCAGCGGCGCCGGCCGGCACCGACGATGCCGCCACATCGCTCACGCCGCTCGATCTCGATGTCCGCGGCACCGACGCGGCGGCACCCGACGCGGCGCCCGTACCCGAACCGGAGTCCGCCGCGCCACCCGCTCCACAGGCGTCCGTGCACGTGATCGACGCATCCGCGGCCGACCTCGGCGCCGGCGGCACGCGAGAGGGCAGCGAGCCCTGATGGACCTCCGGCGTGCAGTGATCTCCGGCGGCGCGGGCTTTCTCGGCTCGCACCTGTGCGCGCGGTTGCGGGCACGTGGGATCGAGGTCGTGTGCGTCGACAACCTGCTGACGGGCCACATCGAGAACGTCGAACCGCTCCTCGGCGACCCCGGTTTCACGTTCATGCACTACGACGTGACCAACTACGTGCACATCCCCGGCGCCGTCGACGCCGTGCTGCACTTCGCGAGCCCGGCCAGCCCCGTCGACTACCTCAACCACCCGATCAAGACGCTCAAGGTGGGGGCGCTCGGGACCCACAACATGCTCGGGCTCGCCCTGGCCAAGGGCGCCCGGTTCATGGTCGCGTCCACGTCGGAGGTGTACGGCGACCCGGAGGTGCACCCTCAGACCGAGGACTACTGGGGACACGTGAACCCCGTCGGGCCGCGCAGCGTCTACGACGAGGCGAAGCGCTTCGGCGAGGCGATAACGATGGCGTACCACCACGCCCACGGACTCGACGTGCGCATACCGCGCATCTTCAACGTCTACGGCCCGCGGCTGCGGCGCGACGGAAGGGTCGTGTCGAACTTCGTCGCGCAGGCGCTTGCCGGCGATCCGCTCACCATCTACGGCGACGGCAGCCAGACCCGTTCGTTCTGCTACGTCGACGACGAGGTCGAAGGCCTGCTGGGCCTGCTCGAGTGCGACCATGTCGGTCCAGTCAACGTGGGCAACCCCAACGAGTTCACCGTGCGCGAGCTCGCCGAGACCGTGATCGAGCTGACGGGTTCGTCGTCGCCGGTGGTCAACGAGCCGCTGCCCGCCGACGACCCCAAGCAGCGCCGCCCCGACATCGGTCTCGCGCGCGAGCTCTTCGGCTGGGAGCCGAAGGTCGCGCTGCGCGAGGGGCTCGAGCGCACCATCGAATGGTGGCGCAGGGAGTATCGCGACCAGTGACACGTGCCGCTGCCGACGTGGCGGTCGTGGTCGTGGCGCACAACTCGGCCGCCGACCTGCCCGACTGCCTCGCGTCCGTGCGCGCCGAGGGTGCCGCTGAGCTCGTCGTCGTCGACAACGACTCCGCCGACGACTCAGCAGCGGTGGCCGCTGCCCACGGCGCCCGCGTCGTCGTGAACGCTGAGAACGAGGGATTCGCCGCTGCGGTCAATGCCGGTGTCGCGGCGACCGCAGCACCGGTGGTCTTCCTGCTCAACCCTGACGCGGTGCTGCACAGCGGAGCCCTCGAGGCGGTCGCCGGCAGGCTCGCCTCCGACCCCGGCGTCGGTGCCGTCGGGCCCCGCGTCGAGCACCGTGACGGGACGTTGCAGGCGTCCTGCCGCAGCTTCCCGTCGATCGCGGTCGGCGCCGCGCACGGATTCCTGGGCCTCTTCTGGAGCGACAACCCCGTGTCGCGCCGGTACACGATGGCGGACTGGGATCACACGACCGCCCGTGACGTCGACTGGGTGTCGGGTTGCGCGGTCGCGATCTCGCGCGACGCGTTCACATCCGTCGACGGCTTCGACCCGGCCTACTTCATGTACGTCGAGGACGTCGACTTCTGCTGGCGGCTGCACCGTCACGGCTGGCGTGTCGTCTACGACCCCGCCGCCGTGGTGACACACGCGATCGGCACGTCGAGCGGGCTCGCCCCGTTCAACCTCGTGGTCGAGCACCACCGCTCGATGCTGCGCTTCGAGCGCGTGCGCCGCGGAGGCCGCCGTGGGCTCACATGGCCGCTGATCGTGGTCGGGGTGTGGGCGCGGGCAGCGGTGGCGCTGGCGCGCCGCGCCATCGCCGGTGCGCGTCCGGCGGCGCACCACCGCATCGAGGCCACCGTCGCCGCGCCCGAGGAGAAGGCAGGTTGAAGGCGCTCATCCTCGTCGGCGGTGAGGGAACCCGGCTCAGACCGCTGACGACGACGTTGCCGAAGCCGCTGCTGCCCGTCGCGAACGTGTCGTTCGTGGAGAGGACCCTGCGCCGTCTGGCCGAGGTCGGTTGCGACGAGGTCGTCCTCTCGACCTGCTACAAGTCCGAGGCCTTCGATCATCTCGCGCAGCGGTCCGAGGTGCGGGTGCGCACCGTCGTCGAGTCCGAACCGCTCGGGACCGGAGGCGCGATCGGGTGGGCAGCTCGCGGCTTCGACGAGCGCTTCCTCGTCCTCAACGGCGACGTGCTGACCGACGTCGATCTCGAGTGGGTGATCTCGAGCCACGCCGCGTTCGCAGGCGAGGCGACGATCGTGCTGACACCGGTGGACGACCCCTCGCGCTTCGGCGTCGTGCCGACCGACGACGGCTCACGTGTGATCGAGTTCGTGGAGAAGCCGGCGCCCGGCACCGCTCCCACGAACATGATCAACGCGGGCACGTACGTGGTCGAGCCCGGGATGCTCGAGCGGATCCCGTCGGGACGGGCGGTCTCGGTCGAGCGTGAGGTGTTCCCGGCGATGGCGGCCGAGGGCGTCCTCTTCGGGCTCGCGTCCGATGCGTACTGGCTCGACTTCGGCACCCACGCCACCTACCTGCAGGCCAACCTCGATTGCCTGTCCGGCGCCCTGCGCGAGCCGGTCCCCGGCCGCGAGCTGTCCCCGGGTGCCGCGGTCCGTGTGGATGACGGCGTCGAGGTGGCGCCCGATGCCGACATCGCCGGACCCGCCGCGATCGGCGCGGGCACGACCGTGGGGGCGGCAGCCTCGATCGGTCCCGACGCCGTCGTCGGCGCCGACGTCGTCATCGGTGAGGGTGCGGAGGTCGCGCGCAGCGTGCTGCTCGACGGCGCCGTCATCGGCGCCGCGGCTCGCCTCGACGGCGTCATCGTCGGAGGTGGCGGTGCCGTCGCCTCCGGATCCGTGCTCGGTCCCGGGAGTGTCGTCCCGCCGGGGGCAGGGCCGGTGCACGTCCCACGAGGTGGTCGCTGACGTGAGCGGGCGCATCGCGGTCCTCGGAGGTGCCGGGTTCCTGGGCTCACACCTCGTCGACCGCCTCGTAGCCGACGGCCGCAACGTCCTCGTCGTCGACGACCTCTCCACGGGCCGGCTCGAGAACCTCGCCACCGCGCGCCGCCGCGGGGGAGTCGGGTTCCACTCGCTGTCGGTCGACCAGAGCGGCTTCGGCGCCGCACTCGTGCGGTTCGCGCCGTCGGTGGTCTACCTGCTGGCAGATCCGGACGCGGCCGACGGAGGAGCAGGCGATCCGGTCGGCACCGTGACCCGCCACGTGGCGCGGGTCGCCGCCATCGCGGAGGCATCGCGCAGCTGTGACGCGCGGCTCGTCGTCGCGGCCCGCGGCCTCGACCTCGACGGTGCCGTCGCCGGCCAGCCGCTGCGCGAACGCCAGCGGCCGCATCCCCTGCACCCACGGGGCGCCGCCCTCTACTCGGCGCTCCGCTACGTCGAGGCGCGCCTCGGACGGCAGTGGTGCGCGCTCGTGACCGGCACCGTCTACGGCGGACGTCAGCGCGAGGAGGACGCGGTGCTGCCCGCGGCGGTCGGCGACATGCTGCACAGGCGTACCCCCACGGTCGCCGGCGACCCCGACGCCTCCCACGACTGGCTCTACGTCGACGATGCGGTCGACGCGCTGGCGCGGGCGGGGGACACCGGGACCGGCCTCGTCAACGTCGGCACCGGCATCGCCACACCGCTCGCCGAGGTCGTCGGTCTCGCGGCGGACGCATGCTCGTATCTCGGCAAGGTCGCGTACACGTCACCTGCCGCGCCGGAGCCGGCCGAGTTCCGCCTCGACCCCACACACGCTGGATCCATCCTCGGATGGCAGCCGTACACGACGGTCCGCGACGGCGTGCCTGCCGCGGTGACCGCGATCGTCGAGGCGCGCATCCGCTGACCCGCCAGCCGGACGTGGGGACGTGGATCGCGCTGTGACGCCGTTTCGCGTCCCCACGTGGGTTGGCCGCCGGGACGTGGGGACGTGGATCGCGCTGTGACGCCGTTTTGCGTCCCCACGTGGGTGCGTCGGCCGGACGTGGGGACGTGGATCGCGTTGTGACGCCGTTTTGCGTCCCCACGTGGGTTGGCCGGGCTGGTGGTGGGGGTGCAGGGTCGCGGGCGCCCCCCGGCGAAACCACTCTTCGTGGCATGTCGCGCGCGGTGTCCATATGGCCCGCGAGCGCAGATCCGATAGGCTCCACAAAGTCCGGGTTGGTGGCTGCAGGTACTGCGGGACCCGGGTGGGCACGGGGGAACAGCAAGATCGTGAACGACGTTGTCGGGCTCATCGTCGGCGGGCTGGCGCTCGGTTGCGTCTATGCCCTCGTCGCCACGGGCGTCGTCCTCACCTACAAGACCTCCGCCGTCTTCAACCTCGCCCTCGGTGCACAGGCGTTCACCGCGGCAGCGGTGATGTACTCGCTGCGCAACAACCTCGGCCTGCCGCTGATCCTCTCCTTCGTCGTGGCCGTCCTGATCGTCGGCCCGTTGCTCGGACTCGGCCTGTACGTGACGCTGTTCCGCCGCCTCCGCAACGTGCCCGAGGCCGTGCGTCTCGTCGTCGCCCTCGGTGTCCTGATCCTGCTGCCGGCGATCGTGCAGGCGCTGTGGTTCGGCAAGGGCGGAAACCGCGGCAGCCCCCCCGCCCTCGTGCTCGAACAGGACAAGGTGTACGCGTGGGGCCCCGTATCGATACCCGCGGACCAGCTGTCCACGATCCTGTTCACGATCCTCGTCGTCGTCGGCCTCGTGGCGCTGTTCAAGTACACGAACCTCGGATTGCAGATGCGGGCGGTCGTGGAGTCGCCACGCATGGTGCAGCTCGCCGGGATCAACGCAGACCGGGTGTCGATGATCTCGTGGATGCTGTCGGGGACGATCGCGGCCCTCGGTGGAGTGCTGCTCGCCCCCCTCTTCCTCTCGATCACGCCGAGCAACTACACGATCCTGCTCGTCGCCGCGATCGCGGCGGCCGTGTTCGGCCGCCTGACGTCGTTGCCGCTGACCCTCGTGGGTGGACTCGCGCTCGGATTCCTCCAACAGGCCCTGTCGCGCTACCTGCCCTCGGACTCGGTCCTCGCCCAGGGCCTCCGGCCGTCGCTGCCCTTCGTCGTCCTCTTCCTCCTCCTGCTCTTCTGGCCGGGACTGCGTGATCGCCGCGAGGTGACCGACCCGCTCGCAGGCGTCGACCCCCCGGCGTCGTCGATCGCAGGCACCGTGCGTGCGTCCAAGGACACGTCCAAGGTGCTGCCGCTCACGCTCGGCACGGTCGTCATCGTCGCCCTCTGCCTGTTGCTGCCCGGAATCTGGATGTACCGCATCACGGGCGCCATCGTCCTCTCGACGATCTTCCTGTCCTTCACAGTGCTGACGGGGATGGCGGGCCAGATCTCACTGTGTCAGGCCGCGTTCGCAGGCGCCGGCGCCTACGGCGCCGCACAGCTCGCCAACCACTTCAACGTACCGATCATGGTGGGTCTCCTCGTCGGCGGCCTCGTCGGCCTCGCGGTCGGGATGCTCATCTCGCTGCCGACCCTGGGGTTGCGCGGCATCTACCTCACGCTCGCGACGCTCGCGTTCACGCTCATGGTCGACCAGATCGTCTTCCCGCTCGAACAGGTCGGTGGAGGACCCGCCGGCCTCGAGGTGCCGCGTCCGTACTGGTCGGGATTCATCGACTTCAGCGACGACCGCGCGTTCTTCCTCCTCTGCGTCGCCGCCCTCGCGGTGGCGGCACTCGTCGTGTGGCTCGTGCGCCGCGGGACGACGGGGCGCTTCCTCGACGCGATCCGCGGATCCGAGACCGGGGCTGCATCGATCGGCATCAACCCGTCGCGGGCCAAGATCACCGCGTTCGCCCTGTCGGCCCTGATCGCCGGGGTCGGTGGCGTGCTCCTCTCGAGCTGGCAGCAACGCACGAGTGCCGGTGACTTCGGTGTCGGCAACTCTCTGCTCTGGGCGCTCGTCGTGATCATCCTCGGGGCGCGCACGATCAAGGGTGCGCTCGCCGGTGGATTCCTGTTGGTCCTGTTCCCCGAACTGCTCAAGGCCGCCGGGATCCCGAACCCCGAGGCATGGCAGGGCGTCGTGTTCGGTCTCGGCACGTTCGTGTTCGTCCGCCATCCTGAGGGACTCGTCGACGCGATCGGCGGCTGGTACCAGCGCCACTTCGGCCGGCCCGAACGCACCACCGAGGAGGTGCGCCGCATCGTCACGATCGACCTGTCCGAACCGGAGCCGCCTGCCGGCAACGGGGCCTCGTCGCCTCAGGCTCCCTACACCGCCGGCGTCGGCCCGCTGCCGGATACCGCCGGCGCGGTGGCCGGCACGGCGGGCGGAGGCTCGTACCGCTACGCCCAGGCCGGCTCGGGCCCACCGCAACCTCCGTCGATGCCGGCGCCACCGTCGTTCGGAGGTACCTGATGCCGCTACTGGCCGCAGAGTCGATCTCGAAGCACTTCGGCGGGATTGCGGCGCTCGTGGGAGTCGACCTCAACGTCGAGCCCGGTGAGTTCGTGGGACTCGTCGGCCCCAACGGCGCCGGCAAGACGACTCTGTTCAACTGCCTCCTCGGCATCCTCAAGCCCAACCGCGGCAGGGTCTTCTTCCGTGGCCGCGACCTCTCGCGGATGCCGATGCACGCACGCGCGCGCCTCGGCCTCGGGCGCACGTTCCAGCGTCTCGAGGTGTTCTCCGGCATGACGGTGCGCGACCACTTCCTCGTCGCGGACCGCTCGCGCCGCAAGAAGGGTGGGCTCTTCGGCGACCTCGTCGGACAGGGCACACCGACGCGGCGTGAGGACGCTCGCGCCGAGGCCGTCGGGGAGCTGCTCGGGCTCACAGAGCTCCTCGACGTACCCGTGGACTCGCTCAGCCTCGGCCACGCGCGCCTCGTCGAGCTCGGGCGAGCGGTTCTGACGGAGCCGAAGCTGCTCATGCTGGACGAGCCTTCATCGGGCCTCGACCGCGTCGAGACGATGGAGATGGCACGCGTGCTCCAGTCCGTCCAGGCCGAGCGCGGCACGGCGATCCTGCTGGTCGAGCACGACCTCGAGATGGTCTCGCTCGTGACCTCGCGGCTCTACGTGCTCGAGTTCGGCGAGATGCTCGCCACTGGCCCGACACCGCAGGTGCTCGCGCACCCCGTCGTACGGCGTGCCTACGTCGGGGACGTGGCATGAGCCAGCCGATGCCGCCGGCGCCGGGCTGGCAACCCCAAATCCCGATGGCGCCGCCGGAGCCGCAGATCCCGCCGGCGCCGCCGGTGCCGCAGGTTCCGATCGCGCCGCCGGCGCCGCAGGTCCCGATGCCACAGCAAGCGGCTCCTGCCGATCCCGCCGGGTACGTGACGGCACCGGTCGCGGCGGTGCAGCCGGGCCCGGAGCCTGCCGTGCCCCTGCTCACGCTCGACTACGTCAGCGCCGGGTACGGGCAGTTCCGTGCGCTGTTCGACGTCAGCTTCGCGGTGCCGATGGGCTGCGCCGTCGCACTCCTCGGCCCCAACGGCGCAGGGAAGACCACGGTAGCGAGGGTGTGCTCGGGGCTCGTTCAGCCGACGAACGGCGCGATCTACCTCGGTCACCAGGAGATCACGGGCATGCCGGCGCACGAGCTGCGCCGTCTCGGGATCGCGCACGCGCCGGAGGGCCGTTCGGTGTTCGCGTCGCTGACGGTCGAGGAGAACCTCCTGTTGGAGTTCCGCTCGTCGCTGGGCAAGACCGGGGCCCCGGCCGCGCTCGAACGTGCCTACTCGTGGTTCCCACGCCTGCGCGAGCGGCGCAACCAGATCGCCGGCACCCTCTCAGGCGGCGAGCAGCGGATGCTCTCTCTGGCTCGTGTGCTCGCCGACCTGCCCCGCCTGCTGATAGTCGACGAGCTGTCGCTGGGTCTCGCGCCGATCATCGTCGACGAGGTGTTCGAGACGCTGGACACGATCCGGTCCCAGGGCTGCACCCTCGTCGTGATCGAGCAGCACGTCAACAAGGCCCTCGAGCTCGCGGACCGTGTCGTGATCCTGCAGAAGGGCCGCGTCGTCTACGACGGTCCCACCGACGAGCTCGGCGACCTCGTCGGCCAGCTCATCCCCGGGCTCTGACGACCGTCCCGGCTGCGGTCGGGCATGTGCGCGGTGCCGAAGCGGAGCGGTCGGGTCAGGGGCCACTCGGAGTGCACGGCAGGCTCGAGTCGGCGAGCGCCACGAGGTCGCAGAGGCCGGACGCCGCGAGCATCCATTGACCGTTCTTGTACACGGCCTTGCCCTCGAAGCCCTCCAGCGTCGGCTGGCCGCTGACGAGGATCGTGAACGTCGTCTTCGCCTCCGTCGGGCTCGTGAACTCGATCTTGTCGACCTTCGACGTGATCGCGTCGAAGGTCGCCTTGTTCGCGTTCAGGGCCTTGAGGAACGAGTCGCGCACGCTCGCCCCCTGGTCGACCTTCGCGAGCTTCTCGTCGACCTGAGGGTTGGCGCCGTTGAAGATGAACGAGTACAGCTCGGTGATCTGCTTGCGAGCCGCCTCGGGATCGGCCGGCTCGCTGCCGCCGCCGCTGTCGGAGTCGGCGGAGTCGCCGCCCTGTGGCTGGGTGTTGGCGAGCCGCTGGGAGGGCGGCAGACCCTTCGACGCGCAAGCAGCGACCGCGACGAGCACCGCTGCGAGCAGCAGGACCTTTCGCACCACCCTCCACACGTTCACGCCTCCAGTCTTCTGCGTCCTCACCTGTCTCACCTGCGTGCTCACTTGCGGATCGGCGTGTCGGACAGCGCGGCAGCGTTGGGATCGAGGCAGAGGAAGGGCTGTTCGGGGGTGACGAAGACAGGCTCGAACTTCTGGTCCTTGACGGTCAGGTAGGACAGGCACGCCAGCGGTGCCTGTCCCGGCGGTGGTGGACCGTGCGCGATCGTCCAGTTGATCCCGGGACCGATCTTGTCAGCTGTCCAGTCGGTGATCTTGTTGATCGCTTCCACGACGGTCGCCTGCGTGAAGTCCTCGCCCGCGTCCTGGATGCCGCGCACGAGGAGCGCGGCACTGATCCATCCGACCAGGGACAGCTCGCCGACCTGGCCTCCTGTCTTCTCCATCCACTCGAGGTACTTCTGCATGCCCGGCGACGACTGCGGGATCTCGAACGGCACCGCCGCCGACTGCATGTAGATGCCCTCCATCTCCGCCGGGAACTTGTCGAGCAGGCTCTGGTCGTAGCCGATCGGCCAGTACTGCTCGATGTCGACGCCTGCCTGGTGCAGACCACGGCTGATGCGCGCCGAGCCGTCGCCGTCCATGCACGTCGCCATCATCTGCGCGCCCGACTCCTTGATCCGCGCCACGTCCGCCGACGCATCGGTGAACCCGAAGCCGAGGGCGCCGTCCTCGAAGACGACCTCGCCGCCGTACTTGTTGATCGCGGCCTTCTGGCCCTCGAGGCACTGCTTCGACTGCGCCGCCGAGTACGCGAGCAGCGCGTACTTGTGGATGCCGAGCTGCTTGCCCACCATCGGCAGGTACGCGAACGTCTCGGCGCACGTGAAGCAGATGTAGGACCCGGTGTTGCCGAACAGGCTCGGGCCCGCCGACCACTCGGGGTTGATGTTCCAGCCGAACGTCGGAACCCCTTGCTGGGCGAGGTACGGGCCGCTCGCGAAGAGCGGCGTCGCGACCGGCAGCACGGCGAAGACCTTGTCCTCCTCGACGAGACTGCGGGCGGCCTGGACGTTCTTCGACGCCTGCGTGAAGTCGTCGTACTCGGCTGCGACCACGAGCTCGCGCCCGAACACCCCACCTTCGGAGTTCACCATCTCGAAGTACGCCTTGGTGCCGTCGACAGACGTGCCGTAGTTGTCGCCCACGGGGGACGTCTTCGACATGATCCCGCCGACGCGGATCTCGGTCGCCGTCACCCCAGGACGGGCGTTGCTGCGCGACAGCTCGCCGGACCAGGCGTTCCCGCACGCCGCCAGGATCGTGGCGGCGATCGCCAGCGCCATCGCCATCGACAGATGTCTTCGCAACCACCCACCCCCGGGACGACCGACGAGATGCGACCTCCATCCAACCACGGATCGGACCGCGCCGGCGATCTTCGATGCGGGTGGGAGATCGGCTACCTGAACTAGAAGTCTTCCACAGCAGTATTCTTCGCGGACGCGGTCGTAGCCTGCACGCGCGGAGTCTGCGACTGCGGGGGGCCGGCCAAGGTCGCCCTGCACCTCAGGCAGGTGAGTGCACATGGCGAACGGTGGGCGGTCGTGCCCGGGCTGCGGGCCCGGGGGAACCGATACGACGGGTTGGGCGGAGTGATGGCAGATCGTGACGGACCCGGTGCGGGTCACGGCATCGGAGGCGGCCCCGGCGTGGGTGCCGTCCCCGAGGTTCCGTGGGCGCAACCGGCGAACGGCTCCAACGGAGGTGGACCCGCGGCGTCCGCGGCACCACCGACACCACCGGCGGCACCTCTGATGCCTCCCGCCCTGCCTCCGGGCGCCGAGACCACCGGCCAGATGGGCGCTGTCGCGCAGTCCCAGTCTGCGGCGTCGCAGCCGGGTGCGGTGTCGTCACAGGGGAGCCTGCCGGTGCAGATCCCGCCGTCGGCGCCATCGGACGGTGCGGCGTCCGCGGCGGTGCCCGCGGTGGCGCCCGTCGCGCGCGCGTTCCCGCTGATCCCCGAGCCCGAGGAGGACGGTGACGGCAGCGGTGCCCCCGGCCGCAACTACGTGATCGGGGGCAACGTCCTCGGTATCGTGCTCGCCGTCATCACCGTGGTGGCGCTCGTCTGGGCGCTCGTGATCGCCCTGCGCACCGACAACACCCCTGAAGCGCTCGCAGCGCGTGCAGCTGCGAGCAAAGGCTCCAACAGCAGCGGTGACTCGGGCGCGCTCGACACCGACACCTCGACGGGTGCGGCCGCCACCGACGCCACGGCAGGTGGTGCCGCGGCGGCCGCCGCCGGCACCGACGCGTCGGGGGCAGCGGCCGGTGGAGACGCGGCCGCCGGTGGCGGTGAGGCCGGTGGTGGTGGCGGCGGTGGTGGTGCCTTCAAGTTCGCCCCGGCTGCCGGCACCTACGCGGTCTCCGGTAGCGGTTTCCGCAAGAACACCCCGCCCGGCAACTCGACGGCGGTCTCGGATCCCTCGCTCGTCGTCACGGCCGCAGGCGGCGGCTGCTTCAGCTTCAAGTTCAACATGGATCCCGGCAACTACAACGACGCGACGCTGTGTGGCACCACCGACGGAGGCGTGGTGCTGACCAAGAACGTCCAGTACCTCAAGACCGTGATCGTCGGCAACGTCGCCGAGGAGAACACCGCCTCGATGACGTGCTCGCCGCCGGACATCATCCTGCCGGCGAACCCCGCGCCTGGTGCGAGCGGTGCCGGGGGCGGCAACTGCATCGGCAAGAACAGCACCCCCAAGGCGCCCGGTCAGAACAAGCAGACGTCGACGTTCACGGTCGTCGGCAAGGAGACCGTCTCCGGCGTGGAGGCGTGGCACGTGCACCGTGCGATCAAGCTCGCGCCGGCCGACAGCCAGAACACCCAGAACGGCACCATCGAAGAGGACTACTGGTTCGCGACGAACAACGGCATGGTCATGCGCTGGAAGCAGGTGACCAACGCCACGTCGGTCGTCGCGAGCGTCATCAACGTGGTCTTCCAGCAGCAGTCCGACATGACGGTCACGAGCCCCAACCCGGGCTGACGAGTACCGGCCCCAGATACCGGCAGTCAGCCGAACTCGAGCTCGGGCTCGATCCCGCGGCGCCCGGTGAGCCAGAGCCCGAGCGCCTCGCGCGTGCCCCTGACAGTGGTGCCGCGTCCGATCGGGCGGCCGCCGTCGGTCGGTTCGAGGCGGTGGGAGACGAGCTTGCGTCCGCCGAGCACCAGCCCCTCGCGCAGGATGGCGGCGCTGCGAGTCGCGTCGAGGTCGCGGCTGCGCCCGAGAGGGCGGAGCACGTCCTGGTGGTGAACGCAGAGGTCGCCGATGAAGAACGCTGAACCGAGACGCGCCGTCAGCGCGGGGCTGGCCGCCCACCTGTGAGCCGCTTCGGTGAGCTCGGCTCGCGACTTCGCCTGGTACGACTCGATGATGCGGGCGTTGCCGCGGCCGATCCCGCCGGCGCGCACGTAGGCGTCCGGCATCGTGTCGATGCCGAGGAGGTGCGCGAGCACGTCGCGGGGTGCCCAGCCCTCGCAGAGAGTCTCGCCGTGCTCGAACTGCTCGTCGTCGAGGGACTCGATCGTGGCGACGAAGTCGGCACGCTCACGTCGGTACGCATCTTCGAGCGGGAACCTCATGGGTGCACAAGGTATCCGTGCCGGGACCGCCGCGACCACTCGGCGGTTCCCTGACGCCCATGTCAGGGAATGCCTAGAGTGAGCCGGTGACAGATGCCGCCCGGACCGTGCCAGATCCGAGCACCGGTGGGACCCCCGCGCAGGAGCGCAAGCTGCGCGCCCAGGGGCGCCGCACCCTGGCCCGGCTGCTGGCGGCTGGTCTCGACGTGCTCGCGGAACGCGGCTACCGCGAGGCCCGTGTCGACGACATCTGCGAGAAGGCCGGTGTCTCGCACGGGACCTTCTACCTCTACTTCGCGAACAAGGGCGAGCTCTTCGATGCGCTCGCGAACGAGGTCGGGGACGAGATGCGTGAGCTCGTCGCCGACCTCGGTCCGCTCAGCAGCGGCGCCGCCGGGTTCGAGGAGCTGCGCACGTGGCTGGGCCGCTTCGCCGGACTGTACGAGCACCACTACCCGGTGATCCGGGTGTGGCAGTCCGACGACGTCGATCCCGATCTCATCCGCCTCGGCGCCGACATCCTCGCCGACCTCACCGCCACGTTCGCCGACGCCCTCGTCGCGGCCGGGAACCGCAACGGGCTCGACCCGGCGCAGGCGGCGGTCGCGACCGTCGCGATCGTCGAGCGCGTCAACAACTACCTCGTGGCGAGGCTGCGGGTCGACCGTGACTCGATGGTCGACACGCTCGCACGCATCGTTCACGCCGGGGTGTTCGGTGGACGTCCCCCGAAACCACGGATGCGATCCGAAGGGACCTGATGCGCCTCGACTTCGACGACGAACAGCTCGATCTCGCCGCTGCGGCCGACGCCGTCCTCGACCGTGAGTGCGCGCCCGCGTTCGTGCGCGCCGTGTTCGAGGGTGAGGCGTCGTGGCAGCCGTTGTACGAGACGATGTCGGCGCTCGGCTGGCAGGCCCTCGCGGTGCCGGAGTCCCGCGGTGGACTCGGGCTCGGATTCGTCGAGGTCGGGATCGTGGTCGAGGCGCTCGGTCGCCATGTTGCGCCCGGGCCGTACGTCACCACGGCGACGCAGTTCCTGCCGGCCCTGCTCGGATCCGGCGTCGCCGGCACCGACGACCTCGTGGCGGGTGTGCTCGCCGGCGCGGTGACGGGCACGCTCGTCGACGGCGGTGTGTCCGCGGAGCGGAGTGGCGGCACCGTCCGCCTCACGGGGACCGTCGCGCACGTGCTAGGCGCCGGCGACGTCACCCACCTCGCGGTCGTCGCCGGCTCCGCCACGACGCTCGCGGTCGTACCGGTCGACGGTGACGGCGTCGAGATCGTGGC
>JAIBAC010000050.1 GCA_019695375.1 Acidimicrobiia bacterium | reverse complement strand
AGCACGAGCAGTGACACCAGGTTCATCACCTTGATCAGCGGGTTGAGCGCGGGCCCGGCGGTGTCCTTGAACGGGTCGCCGACCGTGTCGCCGATGACGGCGGCCTTGTGCGCCTCCGAGCCCTTGCCGCCCTCGTGGCCGTCCTCGATGTACTTCTTGGCGTTGTCCCACGCCCCACCGGAGTTCGACAGGAAGTTCGCCATGAGCTGTCCGGTCAGGATCACCGCCGCGAGGAACGCTCCCAGCGCGAGGTAGTTGATCCCGAAGCCGACGATCATGGGGCTCAGCACCGCGAGCAGGGCAGGCGTCGCGAGCTCACGCAGCGACGCGGTGGTGCAGATGTCGATGACGGGGCCGTAGTCGGGGCGCTTCTCGCCCTTCATGATCTTGCCGTCGGCGAACTGGCGGCGCACCTCCTGGACCACGACACCTGCGGTGCGTCCGACGGCGCGGATGGCGAGGGCCGAGAAGAGGAAGGCGATCGACCCGCCGATGAGGAGACCGATGAACGTCTTCGGGTCGGCGACGTTGATCTGGGCCTCTGGGAGGCCGAAGATGCCCAGCGCCGGGTTGACGAGGTGCTCGATCGCCTGCTCGATGTTGGGGACGAGCGCGCCGACGGCGGTCTCGATGAAGCTCGCGAAGAGGGCGACGGCAGCGATGACAGCCGACCCGATCGCGAAGCCCTTGGTCACGGCCTTGGTCGTGTTCCCGACAGCGTCGAGGCCGACCATGATGCGCTCGGGCTCGCCGTGGAACTCACCGGTCATCTCGGCGATGCCCGCCGCGTTGTCGGCGACGGGGCCGAAGGTGTCCTCGGACACGACGACGCCGGTCGTGGCGAGCATGCCCATGCCGCACAACGCGACGAGGTAGAGCGAGAACGCGAGGTTGCCGCCGCCGAGGGCGATCGCGACCCCGAGCGCACCGGCGATCGCGATGATCGCGTAGACCGACGACTCGAGGCCGGAGCTGATGCCCGAGAGCACCGTCGTGGCGGGGCCGGTGCGGGCCGACTCGGCGATCTCACGCACGGGCGAGTACTCGGTCCCGGTGAAGTACTCGGTGAGGCGGCTCGCGACCTGAGCGAGCACGAGGCCGGCGACGACGGCGAGGAAGCAGCGCCAGCCCGCGCCGAACGAACCCCAGTGCAGATCACGGTTCGAGACGGGGTCGTTGCCGACGTAGAAGTGCGCGACGAGGAACGTCCCGATGACCGTCAGGATCCCGGCCGTGAGGAAACCGCGGTTGATCGGCGTCATCGCCGACTTGTCCTTGTCGGTCGCACGCACCGCGAACACGCCCACGATCGAGGCGAGCACGCCGACGGCACGCGCGATCAGCGGGAAGATGAGGCCGAGGACCCACTTCTTGGGCTCGTCGGGGTAGATGGCGGCGAACGCGGAGACGCCGAGGATGATCGAGGCGACGAGGGTCACCTCGTACGACTCGAAGAGGTCGGCGGCCATACCTGCGCAGTCACCGACGTTGTCGCCGACGTTGTCCGCGATCGTGGCGGGGTTGCGGGGGTCGTCCTCGGGGATGCCGGCCTCGACCTTGCCGACGAGGTCGGCCCCGACGTCGGCGGCCTTGGTGAAGATGCCACCGCCGACGCGAAGGAACAGGGCGAGCAGGGAGCCGCCGAAGCCGAACCCGATCAGGATCGCCGAGCTCGTGTTCTGGAAGATCATGATGATCAGCGTGGCGCCGAGGAGCCCGAGGCCGACGGTGAACATCCCGGCAACACCGCCGGTGCGGAACGCGACCTTGAGGGCGGCGGGCATCGATCCCGACTTCGCGGCGGCGGCGGTGCGGACGTTGCCGCGGACAGCGAGGCTCATGCCGATGAAGCCGGTCAGGCCCGACATGATGCAGCCGAGGACGAACGCGACCGTGCGCCACACGCCGGACTCGATCTTCGTGAGGCCCTCGGGCAGGCCCGTCAGCCCGGACAGGAGCTCGGGCTTCAAGGCAGCGGTGGAGGTGAAGAAGACGATGAGGGCGACCGGGATGAGGATGATCAGGATCGTCTTGAACTGGCGTCTCAGGTAGGCCATCGCGCCTTCCTGGATCGCCTGCGCGATCTCCTTCATCTTGGGCGTGCCCTCGTCGGCTGCGAGGACGCTGCGCATGAGGATGAGTCCGACGATCAACGCGAGGACAGCGGTCGCCGCCGAGAAGATCAACCAGAACCACTCGGTGCTGGTCAGCTCGAACACCTGATAGCCGCCCTCGGCGGCCATGATCGTCGTCACGTACTCCTCCTGTCCTAAAGGCTTGCGTCGTCTGGGGCAGGGACCCTGCGCACCCCGCCGGTGGGAGTCCACATGAAGCGGCACCTGTCGCACGCGCGGATACCGCGAGTGCGAAGATCCCGTCGCGCCCCGGACAGCGGGGGAGAGGGTACCAACGGTGGTCGTGTCAACCCAATGCAGCCCCCCAACCAAACGCGGGCGGTCTGGCGTGCCAGCAAGTCACGTTGCCCGCGTTTGGGGTGGGGGGCGGCGCCAAACGCGGGTGGTATGGCGTGTGAGCGGGTCAGGTTGCCCGCGTTTGGGTGGGGGGGGCGCCAGGTGGGGCCTTCAGCTATCGGGAGGTCAGGTCGATCTTTGCGCATGGACACCATCGGCGACACCGACTGGATCCTGCGGGCCGTCGGTTCGGGCGTGCCCGGCGCCCTCGCGGTCTTCGCCGTCGACCGCGCGGGCCCAGGATCGGCTGCGCGCCTCGTCCTGACTGCTGCGAACGCGGCGTACCGAGGCCTGTTCGACGCGGCCGAACCGGTCGTCGGCTCCCCCGTCGCGTCGGTGCTGCCCGGTAACGATCCGCAGGTGCATCGGATCGTGGCCGGTGTGATCGACGGCGACGCGTTCAGCGCCGAGTCATGGGCGATCCCGGCGCCGGCGGGCACGTACTCGACGGGGGTCGCGTACTGCGACTGGAGCATCCGCCGCGTCGACGTCTTCGGGACCGAGGCCGTCGTACTCCTCGTGACCGACGCGACACGGCGCACCGAGACGAGCCTCTCGATGGCCGAGGAGGTCGTTCGCCTCCGCGAGCTCGCCTAGGGCGCACCTGCTCCGGCCGGCTCCGACAGGTTCGCCCACAAGGCGAGGAGCGCGGCGACGACGGCGCCGCCGAGCGCCACGGCGGTGATCCCGATCGCATCACTCAGCGGTGCGGCGGCCATCGCCCCGATCGGGACGGTCCCCCCGAAGGCCATGATCCACAGCGCCATGACCCGTCCGCGCACCTTGTCGTCGAGACGCTGCTGCAGCACGGTCGACAGCGAAGTGACCACTGCGAAGTAGAAGGCGCCGACGACGAAGCCGATCGGGTACGCGACGGCGGGGTTGCGGTCGAGAGCGAAGGCCGCCAGCGAGACGGCGAACCCGACGAGGCCCACCCGTACGATGCGCTTGAGGTCGCGGTTGGCGAGGAAGGTGCCGATCGAGAGCGCCCCGACGACGGCACCCGACCCGAACGTGGCGTACAGGAAGCCGTACGCGACCGACTCGCCGTCGATGCCCAGGTTCTCGTGCGCGAGCACGGGCATCAGGACGGCGATCGGGAGGCAGAACAGCGAGAACGCCACCATCGTCGTCAGGCAGCGGCCCACGACCCTGTCGTCGCGGGCGACCCTGACACCCCCGAGCAGCCTCCGCAGCCGGTTCTCGGCGTGTTCGAGCACACCACGGGGCAGGCGCACACCCCAGAGGGCGATGATGATGAAGCCGTAGGTGACGGCATTGCCGACGAACACCCACGGAGCCCCGACGCGGGCGAACAGGATCCCCCCGATGGCAGGACCGATGACGCGGGAGAGGTTCATGCTCGCAGAGTTGAGCGAGATCGCCCCCGTTAGGTCGCGCGGCTCGACGAGGGTGGGGATCAGCGCCGAATACGACGGCGCGTAGATCGCCTGGCCGATCCCGATCGCGAGCACCGCTGCGAGCAGCAACCACATGGACGGGTGCTCGGCCGCCGTCAGCTTCGCGATCAGGAGCGAGAAGGCGGTCTGCTCGACGCTGACGAGGATGAGCACCGTGCGCCGTTCGAAGCGGTCGGCGATCATCCCTCCGACCAGGGACAGCAGCAGCAGCGGGCCGAGCTGCGCGAGCGTCACCAGCGCGACCCACGTCGACGAGAGCGTCTCCTGGTACACGTAGGCACCGAGGATCACGTTCTGCATCCAGCTGCCGATGCTCGACGCCAGCGACCCGAAGTAGACACGCCGGAACGTCGGGTATGCGAGCGCAGCGCGGGCAGTGCCCACACGTACGCTGCGGTCGCCGTCGACGAGGGCGTCCTCGAAGTCCTCGAGCGCAATCTCCGAGCTGGGTTCCTCCCGTGCCCGTCGAGGATCGGCCACGTGACGGCTCCTACTGCGGTGTGCCCGGTGCCACCGATGACGTGGTCTGGGAACCCGCGGGCGACTGCTCCGAGGTGCTGCCTGGAGCCGTCGTCGACGTCGTCGAGGCGGTCGTGTCCCCCTGGAGCACGATCACGAGGTAGGTGCTGCCCTGGCGCGAGGCGACGTTGACCGAGCCGGTGTAGGGCGAGGTCAGGGTGAGGCGCCCGACGAAGTTCTCGCCGACACCGGCGGCGTGCCTCCCCGTGGTCTGGAGGCTCTGGTCCTGGGTGTAGAAGTCGAGGGTCGACTCACCGCTCTCGTTCGTGGTGAAGACGCCCACGCGCACCGCCTTGTCGGAGCCCCCGAGCGACCCGGATCCGGCGGGTTCGGCCGACTCGGGCACCGGGAAGCCGCTCGGCCAGCCCGGGGGCAGCTTGCCGTCGAGGGACAGCGAGACCTGGCCTTCGGGTGTCTCGACCTGGAAGCTCTGCGGCCGTGTCGTCGTCGACGACACCGGCTCCGTGGTGGTCGTGGTGGCCGATTCCGACGAGCACGCGGCCGCTCCGAGCACGAGGGCGGCTGCTGCTGCCGCGGCGGTGAGGCGAATGGTCATCGGGGCTCCATGGATCGCTCGGTCAACGTGTGGGGACCCCGGCAAGGCAGTTCCCGGCGAGGCTCGCAAGAGCGGTCGTGCGTCGCGCTTCGCGCACGACGTTCTGGTCGAGCCCGTTCGTGAGATAGCAGAAAGAGATGCCGGTGTCGGGATCGGCCCATGCGATCTGGCCGCCGGCGCCGTCGTGGCCGAACGCCCGCGGTGAAACCGTGCGTCCGAACCCGCGCATGTGTGAGAGCCCGTCGGTGCCGGCCGTCATGAGCCCGCGGGTGCGCATCGCAGGTATCCCGAACACGGGATCGGGCAGTTCGTTGCGGACGACACCGGTGAGCTCGGCCAGCGCGTGGGGCTCCCAAAGACCGCCGGTGTCGTGCAGGAGCGCCTGGTAGTAGACAGCCATGTCCGCGGCAGTCGCGACACCGCCGCCGCCGGGGAGGCCGACGGTGAGCACCTCCGGTGTCCCCAGGAGGAGCAGCGCCTGCGGTGTGATCTCCGTCGCCGGGACCTCGCTGACGCCGAGGGCGGCCTCGAGCTCGGCCGGCGTCGCCGCTTCGCCGACGATCTGGAGGTGTGCGACGTCGCCCTGGTCGTCCGCGGGGAGTCCGAGGCGGAACCCGGACATCCCCAGCGGCGCAGCGACACGTTCGTGCACGAAACGGCGGAAGTCGATGCCCGAGAGACGCTCGATGATCTCTGCCAGGACCCAGTGCGCGGAGAGCGGGTGGTACTCGAACGCGGTGCCCGGCTCCCAGTTGAGGCGCCAGCGCTCGAACACCGCGAGCCTGCCTTCGCGGGTGTCCCACTCCGGCGGGCCGAGGGGGGCGAGGGGGAAGCCGGCCGTGTGCAGGAGGACCTGCTCGACCGTCACCGCGTCCTTGCCGTTGGTGGCGAATTCCGGAACGATCTCGGCGACGCGCTGATCCGGGTCGACGCGGCCCTCGCCCACCAGGATCGTGAACGCGCCGGCGACCACGCCCTTGGTTGCCGAGAACAGGACGTACCGCGGCGGTGCCCCGGTGGGATGGCCGAACGTCTCGAAAGCGGCGATCCGGCCCTCACGTGCGATCGCCAGCTGACACGACGGCAGCAAGCCGGCGTCGACCTCTCTGCGCGCTCTCTCGACGAGAGCAGCGACGCGCGCGCCGTCGAGACCCACGTCCTCGGGACGCTCAGCCAGGTCGAATGTCACCGCGCACCCCCCTACGGCGCTGTCGTCGACGAATCATGGCATCCCTTCAGTAGGGCGGCCAGGGCACCGGATGGCCGTAGGGATCCGGTTCGGGGAAGCGCCCACTGCGGGCCAGCAGTTCGATCCGATCGAGGAGCGCCTCGATCTCGTCGTCGTCGAGCAGCTCTGCGAGGCGCGCGGCTGCGCCGGAGTCCTGCCCCGCGAGGTGGTCGCCGAGCGCCGCGACGTCGTGACCCAGCGCGGCCGGCACCCGTTCGCCTGCCCACGCCCACAGGACCGTGCGCAGCTTCGGCTCGTCGTGGAACGTGAGCCCGTGGTCGATGCCCCACAGCCGTCCGGACTCGTCGAACATGCAGTGGCTCACCTTGCGGTCGGCGTTGTTGAGCAGGACGTCGAGCACCGCGATCGGCTGCAGCGAGTCGTCGCCGGAGTCGACGAGCTCGAGCATGTCGCGTTCGTCGTCCTCGGCGACGAAGAGCTGCACGGAGCCGACGCCGAACTCGCCGCCGCGTTCGACGGTGGGTGGGACGAGCGACCAGCCGACCGCCTCGCTCAACACGTACGCGGCGACCTCGCGGCGGTACAGGGTGCCGTGGCGGAAGTCCCACAAGGGCCGCTCGCCGCGTCGAGGCTTGTACACGGCCGGCAGGGCGATGTCGCCGCGGGTGACCTTCACGAACAGCGTCGCGTTGGACGCGCGCGGGAGACGGCCGATCACCTCCATGTGCCCGCACGTGAGGATGTCCTCGACGTCCGCGGCGCTGAGGCGGATCTCGTCGGCGGCCATCGTCACACCGTACGCGGGCCCGTCGCGCGAATCCCTACTCGTGGCGGCCGTTGGACCGCGGGCACACGTGCTTGGGCCCCTTGGGGAAGCCACACAGCTCACACGACGGCCGCCCCGCGGCGACGACCTCGGCGGCGTGCTTCGCGAGCGTGCGAGCGCGAGTGCGGGTGATCAGGAGCCGCACCTCGGTCCGCAGTGGCTCGTCGTCGTCGTCGTCGAGATCCTCGTCGCCGAGGGGCAGCTCGAGGCAGAGGATCGCGACACGGTCGCGCTCGGTGTCGAAGCCGAGCGAGATCGAGGCGACGACGAAGTCCGGCTGGATCGGCACGCGCAGCGCCATGTCGGGTGCGGGCTCGACGGGGTCCGGTCCCAGCGACTGTGCGAGATCGTCGACGAAGTCGACGAGCCGCTCAGCGAGAGCCGCTGCCTGGCCCTTCTCGATCTTGAACGTGAACACGCGGTCGCCCTCGGCGGCCTGGAGGTAGAAGACGCGATCACCGGGCTCGCCCACGGTGCCGATGGTGATGTGGGTGCAGTCGAGTTCGACGTCGCTCACTGGTGGCCCCACTCCTTTGCGGCCGCCGACGAGCGCCGCTTCGTACCGGTGCCGCCCGCGAGGTCTGCGACGCCGCCGGTGTCGTTCATGCGCTCGACCTGGACCCCGAAGTCGCCGAAGCGCAGGACCGTGAGTGAAACCGGCGCGATCACGATCCGCTGGTACAGGTCCATGTGCACACCGCCGTAGTGCGCGACGGCGAGTTTGATCATGTCGGCGTGGCTGCAGCACACGACGTTGCCCTCGTGGGCGCGGCGCAGGTCCTCGATCGCACCGACGATCCGCTGTTGCGCAGCGAGCAGGGACTCGCCGTCGGGAAACGCTGCGAGCGTCGGCCGGTACTGGACCGCACGCCACAGCGAGGTCTTGGCGAGCTTCGGCAGCGGCTGCATCGTCCATGCGCCGTAACCGACCTCGACGAGGCGGCGGTCTGTGCGCACTCGCAGCGAGGCCGCACGTGCGAGGGGGCCAGCCGTCTCGCGGCAGCGCTCCATCGGCGACGAGAACACCGCCGTCAGCGGGACGCCAGCGAGACGCTCGGCGAGGTCTCTGGCCTGCGCCTCTCCAGTCGCGTTGAGGTGGACACCCGGGGTGCGGCCAGCGAGGACGGGTCCTGTCTTGTCGGTCAGCCCGTGGCGGACCAGCAGGATCCTCACGCTCAGGAGCTCGTCCCCTGGCTCTCGGCCTGGCCCTCCGCCTCCGGGGGCGCCGGTGCCGGTGCCGCGGCGGCAGCGTCGGTCACCTCGCCGGCCTGCTGGGCGGGTGCGACAGGTTCGGGGACCTGGGTCGGCAGACCGAGCTGGGAGCGAAGCTCGTCGAGGCGAGCGGTCGCCTCGAAGTCGACCGACGCCTGCTCGACCTCGAGCATCTTCTGGTCGACCGAATCGGCCTGCAACTCCGCCGCTCCGAGCGCCTTCGCGTAGCGCTGCTCGATCTTGCGGCGCACCTCCTCGAGCGTGGGGACGTCCTCGCCGACCGTCGCCGACATCGACGCCATCGCCGACGTCATGCGCTCCTGCATCTTCGCCTGGTCGAGCTGGCTCAGCAGCTTCGTCTTCTCGGCGTACTTCTTCTCGAGCGCCATGCGGTTGCTCTTGACGGCGTTCTTCGCGGCGGCAGCGGCCTCGGTCGCCTGCAGGTGGATCTGCTTCAGCGACTCCACCTCCTGCTCGGCGACGATCAGACGCTGTGCGAACGCCTGGGCCGCCTGCTGGTACTTCGCACGCTCTGCTTCACTCGCCGGTGCCTGCGGGCCCTCGGCCATGAGCAGCGCCTGGCGCGACGAGGCCGAGAGCTTCTCCACCTGCTCGAGCGCGCGGTTGAGCTGCATCTCGGTGTCCTTCTGATGCGCGATCACGTTGGCGGCCTGCTGGGTGAGCAGCTTGTGCTGCTTCTCCGCCTCGTCGATCGCCTGCTCGATCTGGACCTTGGGATCCGCGAGCTCCTCGAACTTGCCCGTCAAGGCGGCGACGACGTACCGCCACGTCCGCTTCAGGAACTTTCCCATTCCCCCTCCTCGCGGCGCTCCAGCCGAGCGCCGTCAGGTCGCGTCGTACACCTGCCGGAACCGCTGGCCGACGGCCATGCTCTGGCCCATTCGCTCGACCCAGCCTGCCACCGCGGCGTTCCACGTCTCGGCGGCGATGCCGTAGTGCTGCTGGGCGAACTGCGCGATCGAGTACTCGTCCTGGATGCCCTGCATCTGGGCGTACTTGACGATCTGGGCGTAGTGGTCGACCGAGATCCCGTGGATCGGCTGCCATATCGCGTCGTCGGGTCCCACCGGTGCTGCCGACGGGCCGCCGAGGACGGCCGGGTCGGCGGGGTTGGCACCCGCGGCGACGGCCTGCTGCCAGTCGGCGGTCACCTGCTGCCCGGCGGCGTTGGCGGCATTCCACTGCGAGGGGTCGACGTAGGGCTGGGGCTGACCGGGCACCTGGCCGGGTACCTGAACCGGTAGGCCCTGGTAGCCCGCGGCGTCAGCGGCCTGCTGAGCCTGTTCGGCCAGCTGAGCCGCTTCGTCCTGGGCGGCCTTCTTCTTCTTGCCGAACAGACCCATGGTGGGCTCCCGATGGTGACGAGGACGACCGCAGCCTATCCGGTCTTGGCCACGAACTGGCCAGCTTCGACGACGTTGGTGTGGATGGTCTGATCGCGCAGGTCACCGTGGGCGTCGTATGCGATCGGCCCGATCGGCGAATCCCAGGCGAAGCCGCCCCTCAACGTGCTCGCGACCGCCCCGGCATCGAAGGTGCCGGCCTGCTCCACGGCGCGGAACCAGGTCTCGGCCGCGACCTCGCCCGCCGGGGTGTCGAGTCCGGGGTTCCGTGCGAAGCTCTGCCGGTACTGCGCCACGAGCTCCTCGTCGCGGTCGGGACCTGTCACGAGGTTCGGTAGCAGCGCTGTGATGGTGGCGCCCTCGGCCGCGCGCCCGGCGCGGTACACGAGCTCGAGCTTCGCGAGCGAGTCGCCACCGTAGACGGGAAGGCCGAGCTCGAGGTCGCGTGCCTGCAGCAGCACCTCCGCCGCCTGTGGCGCCTCGGCGATGATGACGAGGGAGTCCGCGCCTGCATCGCGCACCGCCTGCAGCATCGGTGTGTAGTCGCGCACTCCGGATGCGAACGGTTGCGTGGTCGCGACCGCGGCTCCCGCGTGCTCGACAGCGCCTGCCACGGACTGCGCGAGACCCTCGGCGTAGGTGTTGCCGGCCGCGTACACGAATCCCGGCCGCCGGTGGCCGTCTGCGAGGATCGCCGCCGCGAGGGCGGGGCCCTGGGCGGCGTCGGTCGCTGTCACGCGGAACACGGTGGGGATGCCGAGCTGGGTCAGGCGCGGGTTGGTGGAGGTCGGGGTGATCTGCAGGACTCCGCCACCGGCGTAGACGGGCGCTGCCGCGATCGAAGCGCCGGAGTTGAAATGGCCCACGACAGCTCTGGCGCCGGAATCGAGTATCTGCCGCGCCGCAGCCGGGGCCGTGTCGGCACTGGCCTTGTCGTCGACGACCTTGACCACGACACGCTTGCCGAGCAGGCCGCCAGCGGCGTTCCTGCGGTCGGCGGCCAGCTGCACCCCTTGGGCGATGGTGACGCCGAAGTCTGCGAGGTCACCCGAGGTGGGAACCGCGACGCCGAGGACGACCTCACCGTCGAAGCTCGGCGCCGGTGCCGAGCCCGAACACCCTGCGACCACCAAGCCGGCGAGTGCCGATGCGACCGCCAAGCAGGTTCGGAGCCGGGGCACGCGTCTCACGATGGCACCGGTCCTTCTCGCGTCCGGACCGTACCCGGGTCGGCATCGAGCAGGGCCTGCACCTCGGCCTCGGCGTCGGAGGACGCGACACGTGGGTCGAGCTCGGCGACCGCGGATCTGACGCTGTCGAGCTGGGCGACGAGGGTGTCGACGTTGCCGGCACCGGCCACGTCGCCGACGTCCTCGGCCGTCAGCAGAACCTCCATCAGCTGCGCCGTGAGCTGATCGATCTGCGCGATCGTGGTCTCAATGCGCGACACCGAGCGATCGCGGAAGTCCTGCAGCCGCCCTGCCACGCGCACCTGCTCGCGCAGCGACGTGACGACGCGCTCGAGATCTGGGCGCACCTCGGGATCCGATGCCGCCGCGAGCCGATCCTCGGCGCCGCTGAGCTGGAGCTGCAGCGATGACGGCGGCTGGCGCACCAGGTAGTCGTCGATCTGCTGCGCGCGTTCAGCCGCGCGGCCGAGGCTGGCTATCGACTCGCCGAGGTCTTCCGCGATGCCGCCGAGACGCTGGGTGAGCGGACCCTCCGGCGCGCGGCTGATCGCGTCGCGGAAGCGGTCGCGTGCGTCGATCCCGCGCTCGACCCACGCGCGGTAGGGGTTTCGCAGCCGTTTGAGGTCTACGCGCGGCTCGGGGTGGATGATCTCGGACAGGTCCTTGCCGGTGAACGTCTGCGCCGCGACCTTCACGGCGTACGCGCCCGCTGTCACGGCACCGGCGATGACCAGCGGTAGGCCCCCCGCGATCGCGAGAGCGGCGACCACGCCGGTCGTCGCGATCGTCGACGGTGAGAGCAGCGAGTACGCGAGCTTGCTGCCATGCCTCGCGAAGAACGCGCCTCGTCTGTTCTCTGTCTCGTCCATCTCAGAAGTTGCTGATCACGTTGCGGAACACCGACGTGATGTTGGTGGGGTCCTGGGAGTCGTACATCTTCCCGTTCGTGGCCTCGGTGATCCGCGTGAGCTGATCGACGCTCGCGTCGCGCCCGTACGCGATCGCGAAGATGCGAACGGGCCCGCCGCCGCCCTCGCCGCCGATGTGGGAGACGAGGGCGTCGAGGTCGTTGTTGGTCCGGTCCTCGTTGCGGCCGTCGGTGAGCAGGACCATCGCCGTGATGCGTCCCGGTGTCGCCACAGCTTCGAGTGCGTCATAGGCGGCTGCGGTCGTGTCGTACAGGCCGGTGCCGTTGAGCGGGGTGAGCGCTGCCAGGGTCTGGCGCAGCAGCTCGCGGTTGGCGCTCACGGGCCCGATCGGCACGACCTCGCGGTAGTCCTTCTGGCCGTCGAGTTCGGTCGAGAAGACCCAGAGCCCGACCTCGTCGCGGTCGGAGAAGAGGTCGAGCGAGCTCGCCGCCGCTGATCGCGCGAGCTCGAGCTTGGTCTGGCGGCCGCCTCCGGCCGGGTCGCCCATCGAGCCCGAGACGTCCATGACGAGAAGGACGCGGGCAGGCTTGCGCGTCGCGTCCCACGTGGAGAGGAGGGTCGTGAGCGTGGCGCCCGGCGGCACCGGCAGGATCGTCTTCGGTTGGGTGGGGTCGGCGCCGTGCTCGGCGTCGATCGGCGCCCCGATCGCGACGTCGGGGTTGCCGGGGCGGAACCCGTACGCGAGGACCTTCTCCTGGTTCTGCGGCTCCGACACGAAGTCGCCGAAGAGGCGAGCGGCCTCGGCCTGGTCGGGCGAGACCCATGGGGCATCGAGCACGAAGTAGGGGTTGTCGCTCCACAGCGTCCCCTCCTTCGGGTAGACCGACACGAGCTTCGTCTTGGGTGCCGGACCGGTCTCACCCGGAGGCAGCTCGTTGGTCGGGTCACCCTGGTTGTAGTCGATGACGGAGACCTCCTCGACGGCCACGGCGGAGATGTACGCCGTCGCCGCGCCGCGGTCGTCGGCGTGCTTGAGGTTCTGCAGGAACGTGAGGGTCGTGTCGCCGTAGTGCACGATCGACGACTCGAGCTGGGTGAGGAACTGCTGCACCTGCGGGCTGGAGACGTCGGCGGCGGTCAGGTCGCGCAGCTTCCCCGCTCCTGCGTACGCAGCTGCGATCGTGGCGTTGAAGCCCGACGTCGAGATGTGGGGGTCGGTCTTGCCGAGACGGAACGGCCCCCACTCGGGGTGGCCGAAACGCGCCCACCCCTGGGGGTCCTGAGCGAGGGCGGCGACATCGCCCCAGCCGATCGGCTTGTCGGGCCACCCGAGCGCCGCCGCCATCGGTTCGGGCATCGCGATCACCACCGGGGTGAGCATGACGGGGCGGAAGTCCTTGGGTACGACGGCGGGCTTGCCCGCCTCGGTGCGGCGCTCGTTCACGACCGTCCCCCACAGGCTCGCCGCGGGGGTGAACACCGTCGGTCGCGCCTGTCCCGACGACTCGGGCCAGTCGTTCACGAGGAGGTCGGCGCCGGTGCCGCTCGAGACCTTCTCGACCTCGACGAAGACCGGTTTGCCGCCGACCTCGACCTTGCGGCCGTTGAACTCGTCGGCGAGATCTCCGAGGAGCTCGACCTTCTCGGGCGACGACGCGATCATGACGTGGACGGCGTCTGCAGGCGGCGGCGCGCCGGCGCTGCCAGTTCCGGTGCCGGTCGTGCATGCGGCGCCGAGGGCCGCCAGCGTGGCGATCGACGCCAGGAGCCGCCTCGATCGACGCGTTGCCGCGGAGCTCACCTTCACCGGTTCACCTCTTGTAGCCACAGTTGGCGCAGTGCCTGAACGGTCTCGAACGACGGGAAATCGGCTTCACGCGACGGGGGAAGGCGCACCTGGACGCCGTCGCCGGTGTGGGTGGCGAGCGGGTTGTCGCCTCCCGCAATCGGCACGTCGGGGTTCGCGGGCCGGAGGCCTGCGGCGAGGGCGAGCTGCTGCATCTCCTCTGACAGGAAGTAGTCGCGCAACGCCAGCGCGGCGTCCTTGTCCTCGGCGCTTGTGTCGTCGGTCACGGCGATCGCGAAGGGGAAGTCCGATCGGCTTATCTGCGGTGGGTACACGAGGGCGAGTGCGAACCCGCGTCCGGGGGCGTTCTGGATTGCCTTGATCGCTGTGAACTCGTAGGTGGTGGCGACGTCGTAGTTCGAGGCGCCGAAGCTCACCAGGTTGAGGTCGAAGTCCGCGGGCGAGCGCGGGAAGCTGTCGACGCTGGCCTCGATGTCGGTGACGAAGCTGCGAAGGCCCGGGTCGGCGATCTGCGCCGGTGTCAGGTCGGCGAGGTCGCCGTAGTACCCGTACGCCATCAGCACCAGCGAAAGCAGGCCGGAGTTCACCTGGATCGGGTTGGCGTGCTTGAACTTCACGAGACCCCAGCCGGGGTCGCCGCCGAGGCTGCGCCATCCGCCTGCGTTCGTTACCGCCGCGTGCAGGCACTGCCATGTGATCGTGCCGCCGCAGTGCGCCTCGAGGACCGGTGCGCGGTCGGCTTGCACCAGCAGGACCATCGGACTCTCGGCGACAGGCAGCACCTGGTACTCCCCCGACTTGAGGAAGATGTCGCTGCCGTTGCGGGCGCGATATCGCGAGTTGACCTCGTCGACCCACGCGCTCGATGCGGGAATCCAGGCCAGAGGCCGTGTGCGGCGCTCGACGATCGCCTCGGCCGCCGCTGCCGAGTCCATCTGGGACACCTCGACGTGGATGGGCCGGCCGTCGACCGATGGTTTCGTGGCGGTGAAGTGGTCCACGACGTCCTTGCAGAATGCGCCGATCTCGTCTGCACAGACGAGGGGGACCGCTACGGCGTCCGATGCAGTCGCCGTGTCGTCGCCGAAAGGACCCCCGGAGTCGCCCCAGACGAGGCCGCGAACCAAGAACGCAGCGCCGACGAGTACTGCGGCGACTGCCAGCGCCGTGAGCCTGTTCCTCATCCCGCCGCCAAAGGTATGCGCGGCCGGCGCCGATGCGCGCCGGACCCGCAGGTGGCGGCACCGGGCGTGGATCGGATGTCAGACTTCAGCGATGCAGTTCACCGAAGAGCACCATCAGTTCCGACGGACCGTGAGGGACTTCGTCGAGCGCGAGATCAACCCCCATTGCGACGCGTGGGAGGCCGCGGGCCTGTTCCCCGCTCACGAGCTGTTCGCGCGGATGGGTGAGCTCGGGTTCCTGGGCCTCGAATACGACCCCGAGTACGGCGGCGCCGGCGCTGACCACAGCTTCACCGTCGTCCTCGGTGAGGAGCTCGGCCGCTGCAGCGGTGGTTCCGTGCCGATGGCCGTCGGCGTGCAGACCGACATGGCGACGCCGTCGTTGCACCGCTTCGGCAGCCACGAGCTCAAACAGCGGTACCTGGCGCCCGCCGTCAGAGGTGAGATGGTCGCCGCGATCGCGGTCACCGAGCCCGATGCGGGCAGCGACGTCGCCGCGATCCGTACACGCGCCGAACGGGACGGCGACGAGTGGGTGATCAACGGCACGAAGCTCTACATCACCAACGGGATCCAGGCCGACTGGCTCTGCCTCCTGTGCCGCACGGGGCCGGAGTCGAGCGGGTACACGGGGATGAGCCAGATCGTGTTCCCCACCGGCACCGACGGGTTCTCCGTGAGCCGCAAGCTCGACAAGTTGGGCCAGCGTGCGTCGGACACAGCCGAGCTGAGCTTCGAGGATGCCCGTGTGCCGGTCGCGAACACCATCGGTGAGGCCGGGCAGGGCTTCCAGCAGCAGATGGTCCAGTTCCAGAACGAGCGCATGATCGCCGCGTACAACGCCGTCGGCCAGATGGACCTCGCGCTCGAGCGCACGATCGCGTACTTGAGGGAACGCGAGGCGTTCGGCCGTCCTCTCGTCGCGAACCAGTACCTGCGGTACCGCCTCGCCGAGCTCGTCGCCGAGGTCGACCTGCTCCGGCACTACAACTACGCGTGCGCCGCGGCCTACATGCGCGGCGAGGACACCACCCGTTTCGCCACGATCGCGAAGCTCAAGGCCGGCCGTCTCATCCGTGACGTGGCCGACACGTGCATGCAGTTCCACGGCGGCGTCGGCTACATGGAGGAGACCTGGACCGCGCGGTTCTTCCGTGACGCCCGCATCGTCTCCATCGGCGGCGGCGCCGACGAGGTCATGCTGCGCGTCCTCGCCGAGCTGTCCGGCATGGGCAAGTAGCACGCGTAGCAGGCCGAGGTGCTTCCTCCCTCGACGTCCACGGGACGAGGTGCGTGGTCTGGAGGTCCGTAGGAGGAAGCGCCGAGCGCCTTTTCGGAACGACGTGGGGACGTGAATCGTGCTGTGACGTCGATCTACGTCCCCACGTCGGGGTGGCGGACGGACGTGGGGACGTGAATCGTGCTGTGACGTCGATCTACGTCCCCACGTCGGGGTAGCCGAGGTGCTTCCTCCTTCGACGTCCACGAGTCGAGGTGCGTGGTCTGGAGGTCCGTAGGAGGAAGCGCCGAGCGCCTTGTGGAGGTAGCAGGCCGAGGTGCTTCCTCCTTCGACGTCCACGAGTCGAGGTGTGTGGTCTGGAGGTCCGTAGGAGGAAGCGCCGAGCGCCTTGTGGAGGTAGCAGGCCGAGGTGCTTCCTCCTTCGACGTCCACGAGTCGAGGTGTGTGGTCTGGAGGTCCGTAGGAGGAAGCGCCGAGC